>CAIVZW010000559.1 GCA_903910495.1 uncultured beta proteobacterium | reverse complement strand
CGCTTCGCTGCGTTGCCGCGCGCTTGCGTGGAATAACCACGCCGCGCTTACGGCGCCTTGCGCTGCATCCCGGCCCGGTGCTTGCGTGACCGTCCGTCAAATGAGAACACACCCTAGCTGTTTGCGCTTTTCCTTTGCACGGCCAGCTTTTCGCCCCGGATCAGTTTGCGCGACACGATCTGCGTGATGACGGCACAGACAATTGCGGCCAGGAAAGAAACAGTCAGGCTGAATGACGGGAGAGTCACTCCGAGAACGAAGCAGAAGGCCAGAAAGGCATACCAGCCGAGAACGATGCCGCGCAGCAGACTGATCGCGAATTCGTGGCCGGACTGGCGGTGAGAGAATACGGCGAGTACCGTACTGATCACCGGAAAAGTCGCAAACAGGCCGCTCAAATGCGCTCCGAATGTCGAAGCGAAATAGGTGACTGACATCACCAGAACGGCTCCGGCCAACATGCGGATGACGATCTCACTGCGCGCACTGGCCACTTTCACGGTACGCGCTTGCACGCGCGGGAATAAACGCTGAGCGAACGGAAGGAAGACGAAGACGAGCGTCACCGTTGCATAAAATGAAATATCGAGCGAATTGAGCAAGGATACTGCGGCGAAATATGCGGACAAGCTGCAGACGACACTGCCACGCCAGGACAGGCGGGTTGAACACCATGCATAGGCGAGATTACAGACGAGAACGGCGAGAATGCCGAGCAGCATGCCGACGATCGCCTGCGCGGCAAAGGCAGAGCCTTGTTCAAACGCCATGAAGAACATGATCGGTCCGGCGACGACCGGCAGACCGGTAAGCCAGCCGGCAACCGTCGGCCCCCAGCGTCGGCCGACCAGGGTGATGGCGCCGATCAGCAAGGGAACGAGAGTGATTTTCAGGAAGAAGATGCCGAAGGACATGGCGATCAAGCGGTGGTAAAGCGTGCGCGTTGGCCGACGCAGGGGCCGGTCATGAGCACTTCGCCGTAACTATTGATCCGGAACGATAATGTTTAAAGTCCGCTCGCACTGAGCTTGTCGAAGGGTGAGCGGGCTTCGACAGGCTCAGCCCGAACGGGGCAAATACTTCACCGTGCCGCATCAACAATGAGCCGTTGCCCTGGCCGTGATAAGTGTGCCTCACACGACAGCTTCGATGGCCATGCCGATCGCCAGTATTCTTTTGTCCTGCATGGCCGTGCCGCAGACCATCAGGCCGACCGGCGCAGTGCCGGCCTCATGACAGGGCACGGATAATGCGCAGCCATCGAGGAAGTTGATGATCGACGGGTTGCGCAGTATCAGCGCGTTGCTGCGGGCGTAGATTTCGTCGCTGCCCACGAGATCGGAAACTGCCGGTGCAACGATAGGCGTCGTCGGCATGATCAGGGCGTCGAATGCCGCGAGCTCGGCTTCGACTTCGGCAATCCAGCGGCTGCGGGCGTCGAGCAATTCGACGAAATCGGCAGCCGACATGTCTTTGCCGCGCAGTATCCGGGACACGACGCGCGGATCGAAACGGTCTGCGCAGCGGGCGATCATGTCCTTGTGCCAGGCCCACGCTTCAGCCGCCGTAAACCCGCCCTTGGCGTTGATGCCGGCCAGTTTGGCGAACGCCGGGATCTCGATTTCTTCGATCAGCGCGCCGGCTGCAGACAGGCTCGCCAGCGCGGCCTCAAACGAGGCGGCGACATGAGCGTCCATTTTCTCAAGCGCGATGTTGGTGGGAACCGCCAAGCGCAAACCGCGCAGCCGGGCGGGCTCAGGCGGCAAATAGTCCAGCCCTGAAAGTATCGCGTCAAGGCAGGCACAGCAGGCGACCGTCGGCGCTATCGGTCCGATCGAGTCGAGGTTGACCGAGAGCGGCAGTGCTCCGCTTGTCGCCACACGGCGTGCCGTCGGCTTGAAGCCGACGAGGCCGCACAGCGCCGCCGGTATGCGGACAGAGCCCCCGGTGTCGGTGCCAATGCCGGCCACAGCCATGCCGTCGGTCACCGATACGGCGGCACCCGACGACGAACCGCCGGGTATGCGGCCGATTTTCCGGTCCCAGGCGTTAAGCGGCGTTCCGTAATGCGGGTTGATGCCCAGGCCCGAGTAGGCAAACTCGGTCATATTGGTCCGGCCGATGATGACTGCGCCTGCGGCCAGCAGCCTCTTGACCACAGTGGCATGTTCAGTGGCTGCGGGCTCATCTTTCCTGACCACCGATCCGGCCAGGGTGGTTTCACCGGCGACGTCAAACAGGTCCTTGATCGAAATCGGCAGGCCGTCGATCAGCGAACGACCAAGGCCGGCAGCACGCAGCACATCGGAGGCACGAGCGGCGGCGCGCGCGCTGTCGCCATACACCCGCGTAAATGCACGCGCTCCTTCACCCGCCGGGGCATTGATCCGTTCAAGAGCGGCCTCGGTCAGGTCCAGCGACGAGACTCGTCCTTCACGCAGCGTTGCCGCGTGCTGAGTAATCGTTGTCATCGATTGCATTGGCATTTATCCGCAGCGAGGCGGCTCCATCTGTAAATATGATCAGCCAGGCGGCGTCTCAGGCGATCTCGGGAAGAACGTCGAT
>CAIVZW010000558.1 GCA_903910495.1 uncultured beta proteobacterium | reverse complement strand
GATGGCCTGCGCCGTCGGTGCGTCGGCGAACAGTTTGCGCGTCGCCAGGTTGACGCTCCTGTCGGTGGCCTGCGCCGAGAGGATGACGGCGACCAGCAACTGGAAAGTCGTTGCGTATTCGAGTTCGGTCGTCGGGGCCGGATTGGCTGCGCGCAGACGCTTAAAAAATTCCGCGCGGATTGCCGCGTTCATCGAGGCGCCAGGCCGCTCAGTGGCAACCGCCGGCCGATACCGGCGCCGGTATCGGGAGATGGCGCCGTTTGGCTCGGCGCGCCTCGAACCAGTTCTTGGCGGCGACCATGCAGGCAAGAACGATGAACGCTCCGGGCGGCAGGATGGAGACCAGGAAGCCGGGGTAGTCGCTGGGCAGCAGTTGCAACCCGTGCAGTGTCGGGATGACGGCCTCGATGCCGGAGAACAGCGTACCGGCACCGATCAGTTCGCGCAGGCCGCCGAGCATTGACAGGGTCCACAACATGCCGACGCCCATGAACGCACCGTCGAACAGCGACTGGACGGGTTCTTTCTTGGCCGCAAAAGCTTCGATGCGGGCCAGCACGAGGCAGTTGGTGATGATCAGCGGAATGAAGATGCCGAGAATCTTGTGCATGTCCGGCATGTAGGCGGCCATGCAGAGGTCGACCAGGGTAACCATGGCGGCGGCGATCAGGATGAATACCGGGATGCGGATTTCGTAGGGGATGAAGTTACGCAGGCAGGAAACGACGAAACCGGACAGCGACATGACGATAATCGTTGCCAGCGACATCATGAAGCCGTTGACCAGGCTGGTCGTCATGGCCAGCGTCGGGCACATGCCGAGCATCTGGATGAGGCTGGAATTCTGCGTCCAGGCGCCGTTAACGAAAATGTCCTTGCTTTCTTTCCAGGTAATCATGATCTGCCTCGCTGGCCTGACGGCTTGGCGTCGTCGAGTTTGTACAATTCGTCGCGGTGTTCGGCAACATATTTCAGCGTTTTGCGAACGATCTTGATGACGGCACGCGGACTGATCGTGGCGCCCGCCACGGAGTCGAAACGTCCGCCATCTTTTTTGACCTTCCAGTCGCGCTCGGGAAGTTTTTCCAGCGACAGGCCATCAAATTGCGCTATCCAGGGATGCGCCTTGTTCTTGTCCTTTTGCGGGTCGATATAGTCACCCAGCCCAGGTGTTTCCCTGTGCTCGGTCACGCGCACGCCGGCCAGAGTGCCGTCGGCATATACGCCGACCAGCAGGCGGATCTTGCCGCTGTAGCCGTCCGTGGCCACGGCTTCAAGTACCAGTGCTGCCGGTTGGCCGCCTTTGCGTCCGCGATAGACGGTCGATACATCGTCAAGACCGAGCGTCGGAGTAACAGGCAATTCCAGCGTGTCCTTCAGCAGATCGTTGTCATAGCTGCCGGCAGGCAGCACTTCGCCGATCGAGCGCATCTTCTTGATCACGGCGAAAGCATCGATGGCCGGTTTGGTAAGCTGGTGAATGCCGGCGAGCAGCGCTGTGAAGCCGATGGTGAACAGAAAGAGAATGATCGCGGTACGCGTCGCCATCATCGTCGCGGTGAAGGGTTTGACCGGATGCGTCATCTTTTGTCCTTCATGCCGAAGATGGGCGGCTGGGTGTACATGTCGATCAGCGGGACGCAGATATTGAGCAGCAGCACGGCAAAAGCGACACCATCGGGATAACCGCCGAAGACGCGGATGAGGTAGGCCAGTATCCCGGCCGACAGGCCGAAAATCAGTTTACCTTTTGCCGTCGTACAGCCGGAGACCGGATCGGTGACGATGAAGAAGGCACCGAGCATGCTGCCTCCCGAGAAGAGATGGAAGAGCGGATTGGCGAACTGGCCGGGATTCCACAGCCAGAGGATGGCGGACAGCAGGGTGATGCCGGCGAGAAAACTGGTCGGCACTTGCCAGCCGATGATCCGGCGCTGCCAGAGCCACAGGCCGCCGACCAGATAACCGGCCGCGACCCATTCCCATCCGTTGCCGGCAAGCCAGCCAAAGATCTTGGCATCGGCCATGACGGCGCTCACCGTGGCGCTGCCTTCACCCAGCTTGAGTGCAGTTTTCAAGGCGTCAAGCGGGGTGGCGCCGCTCATCGCGTCGAGACGGGGGGCAAAGTCAAGAATGACCGCCAGTTGCTGGCCAAGGCCGACCTTCAGGTCGACCGGGGGCCACTGCGACATCAGTGCAGGGAAAGACACGATGCATACGGCAAAGGCGATCATCGCCGGGTTGAAGGGGTTCTGGCCGAGACCGCCATAGAGATGCTTGGCGATGACGATGGCGAACAGCGAGCCAACGACAATCAGCCACCACGGCGCCAGCGGCGGAAAGGACAGCGCAATCAGCCAGGCCGTGACGATGGCACTGGCGTCGCCAAGAAAAGGAGCGACGGGTTTCTTCAGCAATTTCAGCATGAAGAGTTCGGCGAGCAGCGAGGTGGCCGTGGCGATGGCGATCTGCAGCAGGATGGCCGGTCCGATCAGCCAGACGTAAGCGGCAATGCCGGGCAGCAGGGCGACCAGTACCTGCACCATGACACGCCGGACGCTGAGGTTCTGGGTGAGATAGGGTGGGGTGGTGAAATCCATGTTCAGTCCTTGCTTCCCGTGTCCGCCATACTCTGTCCCTCCGGCAACGTTGCGCGGCGTGCTTCGATGGCGGAGATTTCCTGGTGCTGGGCGGCCGTCAGTTCATCCGTATTCTTCGGCTGCACGCATTCGCGTTGCTGGCGGGCACGCTCCATGGCGGCGGCGATGGCGGCTTTCTTTTCGGCATCGGCAGCGGCGGGTGCCGTGTCTGAAGATGCATCGCCTTCAGGCGCAAGGGCTTTCTTCTCGGCTGCCTTGGCGGCCGCAGCCTTGGCCAGCCGCTCGGCCTTTTCCGCTTTCTCGCGTTCATCGCGCTCGTTGCGCAGTTCAAAGCGCGCCTTGGCGGCGTCGGCCAGGTTCTTTGCCCGTTCGCGCGACCAGATCTCGCTCTTGGCAAAGCGGAAGTACTGCACCAGCGGGATGCGCGAGGGACAGACGTAACTGCAACAGCCGCATTCGATGCAGTCAAAGATATTGTATTCCTGGGTCTTGCCGAAGTTTTTGGCCCGTGAGAACCAGTACAGTTCGAACGGTTGCAGCTCGTGCGGGCAGACTTCGGCACAGTCGCCACAACGGATGCAGGGCATTTCCGGGGCCGGCTCGGGAAACAGCGTCGGCGAACCGGCGATGATGCAGTTAGTAGCTTTGACCATCGGCGCGTCGAGGCTGGGCATTTCAAAGCCCATCATCGGCCCGCCCATCAGGTAGCCGCTGGTATCGGGTTTCACCTGCCCGAGGGCGACGAAATCCCTGAGCGGAGTGCCGAGCAGAACTTCCCAGTTGCGCGCCTGTGCGACGTTGCCGGTGAGCGTGATGATGCGCGACAGCACCGGTTCGCCAAAGGCCAGGGCGCGCCAGGCGGTGTAGGCCGTGGCCACGTTGAAACACTGCACGCCCATTTCGGGCGAGCGCTTGCTGGCCGGAACTTCCTTGCCGGTCAGCACACGAATCAACTGCTTGGCACCGCCGGCCGGGTAGCGCGTCGGCACGGCGATGACCGCGAAATTCTCGCCGACCGCTTGCACGGCAGCCTTCATCGCGGCAACTGCCTGCGGCTTGTTGTCCTCGATGCCGATCAGCACCCGCTTCGGTTTGAGCAGGTCGCGGAAGATCCCCGCGCCGCGCACGATGTCCTCGGCGCGCTCGCGCATCAGCATGTCGTCGCAGGTCATGAAGGGCTCGCATTCGGCGCCGTTGATGACCAGATCCTCCATCGGTACCGATTTTGCGGCCGTGAGCTTGGCGTGGCTGGGAAACACGGCACCGCCTAGACCGACCACGCCCGAGTCGCGCAGGATCTCGCGCACACGCTCCGGCGCAAGGGTCTTGTAATTCAACGGGGTATGCTCAATCCATTCGTCGCGGCCGTCCGTTTCAATGACCACCGAGAGCGTCGGCAGTCCGGAGGGGTGTGCGGCAACGCGTTCCTCGACGGACAGAACGGTCCCGGACGAAGGCGCGTGCACCGCGGCCGAGACCCACTTGTCGGCGCCGCCTATCATCTGGCCTTTGAGCACCCGTTCTCCGGCCTTGACCAGCGGTGTCGGTATCCCGCCAATGCTCTGATGCAGCGGAACGATGAGGATTGGCGGCAGCGGTGCACTGCCGATTGGCGCCTGCACCGAGTGTGTCTTGCTGGGATCGGGCTTGACGCCGCCCTTGAATTTGAAGAGTTGAAGCATCAGGCGGCTCGCTTGATTTCGATGACCGGATATTTCCACTTCCAGCTGTCGATGCTCTCGGTGATCACTTCCATGCGGATGCATTCCACCGGGCAGGGTTTGATGCACAGCTCGCAGCCGGTGCACAAGGCGGTGACGATGGTATGCATCTGCTTGGCCGCACCGACGATAGCGTCTACCGGGCAGGCCTGGATGCACAGCGTACAGCCGATACAGGTTTGTTCTTCGATACGGGCAATCTGCTTGGGCTTTTCTTCGGCATCGAGCGCTTTGACTTCGCGCCCGAGCAGATCGGCGAGCTTGCGTACACCTTCCGCCCCGCCGGGCGGGCACAGATTGATGTCGGCTTCGCCACTGGAGATGGCTTCGGCGTAGGGACGACAGCCAGGGAATCCGCACTGGCCGCATTGCGTCTGCGGCAGGATGCTCTCGATCTTTTCAACCAGCGGGTCGCCCTCGACCTTGAACTTGATCGAGGCCCAGCCGAGGGCAGCACCCAGGATAACGGCGCCGAGCGCCATGATGAGGACGGCGGTAATCATTACTGGTACTTGTCCTGGCCGGCGAAACCCATGAACGCCAGGCTCATCAGACCGCCGGTGACGAGGGCGATGGCGGTGCCCTTGAAGTAGATGGGAACGTCCGCACCTTCGATCCGTTCGCGGATGCCGGCGAACAGAATCAGCGCCAGCGAGAATCCGATCGAACTGCCAAAACCGAAGAACAGCGATTCGACGAAATCATACTTGCTGCCGAGGGCCAGCAGCGGAACGCCGAGAACCGCGCAGTTGGTGGTGATCAGCGGCAGATAGATGCCGAGCACCTGATACATGACCGGGCTGGTTTTCTTGACGATCAGTTCGGTCAACTGGACGACGGCGGCAATGGTGACGATGAACGAGATGGTGCGCAGGTAGGTCAGATCGAAGGGTCGCAGCAGGTAAGTGTCGATGACGTAACTGGCCCCGGTTCCGACCGTCAGCACGAAGGTTGTCGCCGCACCCATGCCAAAGGCCGTTTCCAGTTTCTTGGAAACGCCCATGAAGGGACACAGGCCGAGGATTCTCACCAACACGACGTTGTTGACGAGGACGGCACCGACGATGATGAACAGGTAATGGGTCATGGTTCGATACGCCATGCAGGAAAGGGCTTGATAGGCTGCAAAGCCGCGGGATTATCCCATTTTGCCGGGTTTCATTCAACCACGCTGGCAGTAGCGCCATATGCCGGTGCCGGTATTGTTCCGCAGCACTGTGGGCCGGGCTTCAGCCCGACTAGCCAGACACCTGCAGCAGGTCTAGACCTTGCTCCGTTCCAGCCAGCTCAGCAGGGTCGAGAAAAGCACATCCGGATCGAAGGGCTTGCCGATGAAGTCATTCATGCCGGCCTTGAAGCAGCGCGCCCGGTCCTCGGCAAAGGCATTGGCCGTCATCGCCAGGATCGGGGTGTCCCGGTAGCCGGGCAGCGTGCGGATCTGCTGCGTAGCATCCAGACCGTTCAGTTTCGGCATCTGCATGTCCATCAGGATCAGCGCGTAGGCAGCTTCCTGCGCCCGGCAAACCGCATGCAGGCCGTCTTCGGCGGTATCGACGAGCAGTCCCGAATCTTCAAGGAAGAGCCGGGCCACTTCCAGATTGACCGGCTCATCATCGACGATCAGCAAACGTCGCCCCTTGTGGCGCTGGCGGATAAGCTGCTCGGGGTCGCTGGCGAAATCGTCGTTCGGTGCTGACGCTCTGGCCGTAGCGAGTGGCGTTTCTTTTTTGCCCAGACGGGCGGTGAACCAGAAGGTGCTGCCGACCCCGGGGGTACTCTGGACACCGACTTCGCCGCCCATCAGTTCGGCCAGTCGGCGGTTGATCGCCAGTCCGAGGCCGGTGCCGCCGTATTTGCGCGTGGTCGAGTTGTCGGCCTGCTCAAAGACCTCGAACAGCCGCGGCAGGATCTCGGGGGCGATGCCGACGCCGCTGTCCTGCACTTCGAAGCGCACCAGCACGGCCTCGGCACTTTCTTCCTGCACGCTGGCGCGCAGGGTAACACTGCCGCTTTCGGTGAATTTGAGGGCATTGGTCGCATAGTTGAGGATCGCCTGCTGCAGGCGCGTCGGGTCGCCGTGCAGGTGGGGCGGGAAGTTGCCACTCTCGATCGCAAGCTGCAGGCCCTTGGCCTGGGCGCGTTCGCCCAGGATCGAGCTGATGTTGGCCATCAGGCCGGTGATGGTGAGCGGGGTGTCTTCGAGAACGAACTTGCCGGCCTCGATCTTGGACAGGTCGAGGATGTTGTTGATCAGGGCGAGCAGGTGTTCGCTGGCGGTGTTGATCTTGTCCAGGCGCTCGGCCTGGGCCGGGGTGACGCCGCTGCGACGGATCAGGTGAGCCATGCCGAGGATGGCGTTCATCGGGGTGCGGATCTCGTGGCTCATGTTCGACAGGAAGGCGCTCTTGGCCTGGCTGGCGGCTTCGGCCGCTTCTTTGGCCTGGGCCAGTTCGGCGGTGCGCGAGGCGACGAGCTCTTCAAGATGATGGCGGTACTGTTCGAGTTCGGCTTCGGCCACTTTGTGGTCGGTGAAGTCTTCGTAAACACCCAGCACCCCGATTGCCTCGTCGTTCTGATTCTTGAGCGGAATTTTGGATGTCCTTAGCCAGATGGTTTGGCCGCTCGGTGTGGTTTGTGGTTCTTCATAAAACAGTTTGGCGATGCCTGAGGCCATGACGGCACGGTCATCGGCACGATAGAGTTCCGCTTGATCCGCCCATCCCATCTGGTAATCATCTTTGCCGATGAGATCCTGCGGATGATCCTTGCCCGCATCCTTGGCAAAAACCGTATTGCATCCCAGATAGTGTAAGCCGCGATCCTTCCAGAAAATGCGTGCCGGTACGGTGTCGATGATTTTCAGGAGAAGGGTCCTCGATTCGGCAAGCGACGCTTCCACCTGCTTGCGCTCGGTGATCGAACGCGCTTGCAGTATGTTCTGATAAGCCGTGGTTGATATCTGATTCGACAGAGTGAACAGGGCCGTGGCAATCTGTTCAAAGTGCTCGTTCGACATGGCGGGTACGGCCAGAAAAGCTTGCATGAAGGCCGCTTCATCCGCTCCGATCTGGCGTGCGTAGTCGCGCATGCTATCTTCGCTCTGGGTTTCGTCGCGCACCTGCCCGATCAGCCAGTTGGCGACATGATGGCCGCCAACGGTAATGCTGGTTCCGGCATCCCAGAGTCCGCCACTCAGGCAGCGCTGCACAATGGGGCCGTCCGGGTGGTAGCGTCCGATGAGCGCATCGGATTTAAAGCAGTTGGCACAGCCTATTTCGGTCTTGCGGATGATTTCATTGCACAATCTTGTGAAGTTGCTTGGTCGGGTGAAGGGTGTACCATCCGGGCGGGTTATGATGGATGCTACGCCCGTGGCGGCCGCAAAATTGTCCTGGATGCGCTGGATTTCTTCACGCTGGAACAGGTCTTCAAGTGCAATCGCCTCGCCCGAGAGCGGCTGGGTCAGTGCCGCGATGCGTTTTTCGAGCTGTTCCGCAGCCCATTTGCGGTCAGTGATGTCGCGCAGGAATATGAGGTATTCTCCGCCAACTGCGGCACGGTAGGTAACACTGACTTCGACCTGCCAGATCGATCCGTCTTTACGACGGTGCGAGGATTCAAACAGCTCGCTGCCACTCACCATGAGGCGCTGCATGAGCCCGGCGATTTCGGTGGCATTTCTCGTTGCGTCCAGCTCGGCGATGGTCATGCCGAGCAGTTCTTCGCGTGTGTAAGCAGACAGCCGGCAGTAGGCCGGGTTGACGTCGAGCAGTCGGCCCTGGATATCTGAGAGAATGAAACCGTCCTGCGTGGTATTCAGAATGCTTTGCAGGGCATCATGGCTGTCGAGCAGGGCCGCCTCTGCCTCTTTGCGGGCGCTGATGTCGGTTCCCATTCCCATGAAGTAGGATTGATTCTGTACCTCGAATCTGACGCCGGAAAGGGAGAAGGGCACACGGCGGCCATCTTTTGTCAGCAGTGATGCCTCGATTGAATTCTCACCAACTTTCATCACCTGATCTATGGCGTCTAAAACGGCCTCCCTGGCTTCAGGTAGATGCCAGTCCGTCACATGACGGCCTTTCATCTCTTCGCTGTTGTAGCCTAAAAGTGATTCATGCTGTTTGTTCCAGAGAACCAGCCGGCATTCAGGGTAGGTATAGAGGTAAAAAATTCCAGGGAGATTGTCGATGACGAGCTTTGAAAAATGCTGTTCTTGCTGGAGCGCTTTTTCCGTCGCATATTTTTCCGTGACATCGCTGAACACCAGCACCACGCCAACGATGTCGCCGGCGGCATTGCGGATCGGCGCGGCGCTGTCGGCAATCTGGTATTCCTGATCGTCGCGCGCCAGCAAGACGGTGTGATTGGCCAGGCCAACCACCTCGCCGTGTGCCATCACCCCTTGCACCGGGTCGGTCACGGTGTTACGGGTGTCGGCGTTGACGATGCGGAACACCTCGGCAAGCGGGCGTTCGCGCGCATCCGCCAGCGGCCAGCCGGTCAGGCGCTCGGCTGTCGGGTTCATGCGTGTGATGTGTCCTTGCCCATCGGTGGCGATAACGGCATCGCCAATGGAGTGCAGCGTGATGGCCAGGTTTTCTTCGCGCTCTCGCAAAGCCGCTTCCCGTTGGCCCAGAGTATCCAGCAGGCGATTAAAACCGCCGATCAGATGGCCGATTTCGTCCTGTCGGGTGATGGGAAGGACGTGCGCAGGCTGGTCGGTTTCTGACAGGTCGGCCAGTACCTTTGCGGCATCGAAGAGCGGCGATAACTGGCGCTTCAATAGCCACCAGCCCAGCCACCCCGCCAGCAGGGTCAGGATGAGTGTGGCCAGAAGCATGCGCCGCTGCATGTCGCGGATCGGGGCAAAGGCTTCTTCGGTAGGAATCCGGACGACAAGCAACCAGCCTGCGACGGGAATCTGTTTCGCTGCCGACAACACTTCAAAACCACGAGAATCCACGATAGAACCAGAACCCTCGTAGCCTTGCACGTATCGGTCAAGCAATGGATTAATCCCCGGATCTGGCAACTTTGTCATGACGCGGCTCTTGTCGGTGCCAGTGACAACAAGCTTGTGCTGTGGTGCGATCAGCACATAGCCGCCGGTTTTGCCATAAGGGTTATCGACAAGCTGGTCGAGGAAATTGTCTTTAACCAGGTTGGTTGAACCGGAGAGCGCCCCGATAATCTTGCCCTGTGTGTCGCGAATGGGAGCCGACATCAGGAGAGCCGGCTTGCCCAGTCTTTTGCCGATTTCCGGCCGACTGATGCTCGATTTTCCCTCTGCGAGCGCGGCGGCAACAGAGCTGCGCTCTATGTAGTTGACACCGACCCGGCCAATCGAGGGGAAGTCAGCGAGGCCTGTGCCCTCGGTGTTGTGGACCGTGGCGCCCGCGTTAAACAGCGTTTGAAAAATCGGGCGATGTTCAAGCAGGGTTTGCAGCGCGGCCGGATTGCTCATCAGCGCCGGTGTGATTTCTTCGGCAATTTTTTCCAGTGACTTGAGCCGCTGATCCAGTTCGCGATCGACATGTGCGGCCACCATGGTCACCGTCGAGAACTGCTGCTCGCCGAGCAGGCGCTCCATGTCCTGGCGCAACATCCGGCTGGTATAGAACGATAGCGCCCACAGGCTGGCCACAAAGAGCCCCAACGTGGCGAACGTGATTCTAGCTTTTAGCGAATGCCGGAACAAGATGGTCGAAGTCATTCTGTATCTCATCCTTTAAGCTTTATTGCTTGCAAGCCAGACTCGTTTTTAATCAGCACAATATTACTCTGCTTGCGTGGCGAGGGTTGTTTTTTGAGGGCTTTTCGGGGTGTCGGCTGGTGTTTGACCGATGCTCTGGGAGGCGCGTCAAATGGTGATCGCGGCATGGGTAGCATGGATCGCCATTTGATGCAGTCTGCAGGCTGTGTGGAAAGTCTCTGAATTACCGGCAACCGATACTGGCGTCGGCGGCATCGAGCTCGCGCCATGCGCCATCAATCAGTCCTTCGATTGGCCGGAATCTGGCCTTGTAGGCCATCTTGTGCGCCTCGCGAATCCAGTAGCCCAGATAGAGGTAAGGCAGCGTGTTGTCGGCGCACTGGGCGATCTGCCAGAGGATATTGAAGGTGCCGAAGCTGCTTCCTGCACAATCCGGGTCGTAGAAGGTATAGACCGAGGAGAGGCCATCGTTCAGCACGTCGATGATGCTCACCATGCGCAGCACGCCGTTCTCGGTGAATTCGATCAGCCGGCTGTCGATGCGACTTTGCAGCAGGAAGTGTGAGTACTGTTCGTGACTGTCCTGGTCCATGCCGCCGCCGGCATGCCTCGATGCCTGATAGCGCTGGTAGAGCAGATAATGTTCGTCGACATACCTCAGCGGGAGTTCGCGGGCGTGCAGTGCGGCGTGTGTCCTGAGACAGCGCCGCTGGCTGCGGCTGGGCGCAAAACGTTCGATCGGCAGACGCACCGGAACGCAGGCATGGCATTGCTCGCAGTCGGGCCGGTAGGTGAAAATACCGCTGCGCCGGAAACCGCTGCGCACCAGTTCGCCATAGACTTCGGTACTGATCAGATGGGGCGGTGTGGCTACTTCCGAAAGGGCCCGTTCGCCCGGCAGGTAGCTGCACGGATAGGTTGCCGTTCGGTAGAACTGCAACAGCGAGAAGGGCAGTTCAGAATCGTTGAGGCGCGACATCTGCTGTGTCCTAGTCCCAGTCCCAGCTTGCGCCTTCGGTGGGCCAGCGGCCAGCGAGCGGGGCAATAGCCGTCAGTTCCTGCAGGCGGACCATGAATTCGCTGCGCGGTATTTCGCGCGCGCCGAGCGAGGCAAGATGCGGCGTGTTCATCTGGCAGTCGATCAGGCCGAAACCCTGCACATCGAGGTAGCGCGCGAGGTGGGCGATGGCGATCTTCGAGGCGTCGGGTGCGTGCGAGAACATTGATTCTCCGTAGAACATTTTTCCGATGGCCAGACCATAGAGGCCACCTACCAGTTGGTCGTCCCTCCAGGTTTCGACCGAATGGGCGAAGCCAAGTTCGAACAGGGCGCAGTAGGCTGCCTGCATCTCGGCGCTAATCCATGTGCCGCTCTGACCCTTGCGCCGCGTTCTTGCACAGGCCCGGATAAGCGCCGGGAAATGCTTGTCGAGCCTGATCCGGTAGTGGCCCTGACGCAATGTCCGGCGCAGGGAGCGTGAAATCCTGAATTCGCATGGAACGAGCACCATGCGCGGGTCGGGACTCCACCAGAGGATGGGTTCATCGGCCGAATACCAGGGGAAGATGCCGTGACGATAGGCCTGGATGATGCGTCGGGGAGAAAGGTCGCCGCCCGCGCAGAGCAGGCCGTTCGGTTCGCTGAGCGCGAGTTCGAGCGGTGGAAAGCGGTCGACGTTTTCAATCCAGGGGATCATCGCTGTGTGCCGTGCGGGTTTTGCGCCGGGAAGGCTGGCAGAATGATAGCCAGTCTGTTAAGTCCTGTATATGCGAGATCTCTTCAGTTCCTCGCCAATAAAAAAGGACGCTTCAGCGTCCTTGCCGCGGCAATGCAGCGATCTCAGCGTTCGACGACGCGCCGCGCTCCGTTGTAGCGTTTGACCCAGTAGCCCTGGCTCATGTCCTCGACACGGACTTCCGAGCCGCTACGCGGAGCGTGCAGAAAACGGTTGTCGCCCAGATAGATGCCGACGTGCGAGAAGGCACGACGCATGGTATTGAAGAAGACGAGATCCCCCGGCTTGAGTTCGTTCTTGTTGACGACATCGCCAACCTGACTCTGTTCCTTGGCGGTTCTCGGCAGCAGCCGGCCGACCGCGTCCTTGAAGACCAGTTGAACAAAGCCGCTGCAGTCGAGTCCGCTGTCGGGATTGGTGCCACCCCGGCGATAGTTGATGCCGACAAGCTCCAGGCCTTTAAGAATCAGATCCTGTGCGCTGCTCGTGTAACGCTCGAACAGCGAGGGTTCCTCGCTGAGCGTTTGTTGTTGTTCGCTGGCCTGTGCGGCGCCAATGCCGGAAAGGGCAATTGCAGCAGCACAGAACACGATTGTGATGAATTTATTACACGTCATGGGGCGGCAATCTAAAAGAAAAAGTACCGGGTGTAAACCTTTGTCCGGGTTTTATTCTTCGTACAAGTCTTGTGTAACTTGCGTAACCGCATGATTAATTGTTTTATTGTGCTCGGATTGACAGATTGGCGCTGGCCAGCGGGTTTTGTAGGTAATATGCTTATAATCGTTTAATGCGAGTTGTTCTGGCCGGCCTCTTCCATGCCGGCAGCAGGAATGAGTCGAGTGCCATGGCCACAATGTTTTGTTGCAGAGAGGAATTCCCCCATGACCCCCTTCAAGGCTTTTCTGATTGAAGAAGTGGAAGGCAGGACGCGCAGCAGTTTTGTCAGCCTGGACGAATCCCGGCTTGACGCCGGCGAGGTGACCATCAGGGTGGCTTATGCCAGCGTCAACTACAAGGATGCCCTGGCGGCGACCGGTACGGGGCGCATCATCCGCCGTTTTCCCTGTGTCGGCGGCATCGATTTCTCCGGGGTCGTCGATAAGAGTTCGGATCCGCGGTTCAAGGCCGGTGATCCGGTGGTGGTCACCGGCTTCGATGTCGGAATAGCCCACCACGGCGGTTATGCCGAGTTTGCCCGCGTACCCGCCGACTGGGTGATCCCTTTGCCTGATGGGTTTTCCCTGCTTGAAGCGATCGCTTTGGGTACGGCCGGTTTTACGGCTGCACTGGCGACTATACGCATGGAGGAAAATGGTCTGGTGCCGGGAAACGGCCCTGTCGTCGTCAGCGGGGCCACTGGCGGAGTAGGCGGACTGGCGGTGGATATGCTCGCCGGGCGCGGCTATCAGGTCACGGCGCTGACCGGCAAGGAAGCCGAATTCGATTACCTCAAGCGCCTGGGCGCGACCGACGTGATGTTCCGTTCGACGCTTGATCTGTCGCGTATCCGGCCGCTCGACAAGGCGCTGTGGGCAGGTGCCGTGGATAACCTCGGCGGCGACGTGCTGGCCTGGATGGCCAGCACGATGAAGCCCTTCGGAACGATTGCCAGCATCGGTCTGGCTGAGAATCCTTCGTTCAATACGACAGTGATGCCCTTCATCCTGCGCGGGGTGAGCCTGCTCGGCATCGAATCCGTGCATGTTGCCAGCCATTACCGCAAGCTCGTCTGGCAGCGTCTTGGCAGCGACCTGCGTCCCCGGCACCTGCTTGAAATGACGCATACGATCGGTTTTGAGGACCTGCCGGGCGTGTTCGACAGTTTCCTGAAAGGCAAGGCGCGCGGTCGAGTCGTTGTTGAACTGGCCGGTACCTAAAACTGAGTGACGCATGGAAACCACTAACCCATTGCCGCGAATTCTGATTGTCGATGAATCGCGCATGGTGCGCGCGATGATCAGCAAGCACATCCGTGAACTCTACGACTTTCGTGAGGAGGCCGATGGCGAGTCGGCCTGGCAGGTGCTGGTTCTTGATCAGTCGATCAAACTGGTGATCTGCTCGCTCTCGCTGCCGGTGCTCGACGGCGATGGCCTGCTGATCCGCGTGCGCTCTTCGCGCCTGTCGCGGCTTTGCCAGATGCCGATGCTGATGATTTCCGGCGATAACGACGAGGCTCTGGAGCGGGCCAAGGCGCACGGCGCGTCCGACTTCGTCAGCCGGGGTACGGCCGGAGTCGAGTTGCTGGCGCGTATCGATTCTCTGCTCAGGCTTGCGCAGGCGCAGAACCAGCTCAAAGACAATCTTCAGCAGCATGTCCAGAACCCGGAAACGGGGTTGTTTACCCGTAAATACATCGAGCTGCAGGCCGTACAGGCGATGTCGAACGCCCTGCGTCACGATAGCGAAGTCAGCGCCATGGTGCTGGGTTTCGATAATATCGGCGCCTTGCGTGAAGAGTACGGTGAGGAGGTGGTGAACCAGCTGCAAGAGCGTTTTACCGTCATGCTGGTCGGCAAGATCCGCAAAGAGGACAGCCTGGGACACTTTGCCGGCAGCCAACTGGCGGTCATTTCACCGGGTACGTCCTATCCCGCCTGCGAGTCTTTTGGCAATCGTCTGCGCGAGGCCATTCAGGTGGCGAATATTGCGGCGCACGGCCAGCGTTTGAACTTGTCCTTGAGTATCGGTGTCAGCAACAGTCCGGTGGATGGAGTGAGCTCTGCCGGTGCACTGATCGAACTGGCGGGTGCGCGTCTGAAAATGGCGCAGCAGTCGGGCGGCAACCGGGTCGTCGCCTGCGCTGTGCCGCCGGCGACCGAAACCGTGGTGCCGGGGATCGATCATGCCCTCGACCTGATCAGGTCGGGGCATGAGAGTGAAGTCTTGCCGCATCTGGCGGCACTCGGCAGTCAGATACTGCCCTTGCTGAAATTGCTGGAACGGGATTTCAAGCTGGGTCTGCTTATTGCAGATATTGAAAAATGCATGCCTGACCCGACGCAGAAGGCAAAAGACGTCGGGCAAAGCTAAGGTGAAAGTCGCGCCAGCGACTCTCGAACCTCCCCTCGCCCTTTGGGAGAGGGGTCGGGGGTGAGGGAAACGGACATGGCTTTCATCGTTCGGGATGACTTCAAAGTCATGCTCGTTAGTCTCCATCAGTGCAGGTAGTCCGTACTCGCAGGATATTTTATGACGACAATCAAGGAGTT
>CAIVZW010000557.1 GCA_903910495.1 uncultured beta proteobacterium | reverse complement strand
TCACGGTCAAGATTCTGGCGGTAAAGAGCACGATCCTGATGCCCATCGTTTATGTGCTGTGCACGGTCGGCGCTTATGTCATCAGCAACGATATCTTTGACATCTATCTGGTGTTTGTGTTCGGCGTGGTCGGCCTGCTGTTGCGAGAAATGTCCTATCCGGCTGCCCCCTTCCTGCTCGGCATCATTCTCGGGCCGATGGCGGACAACAGCTTGCGCCGTGCCCTGGTGCTGTCTTCAGGCGATCCGTCGCCATTTTTTACTCGCCCGATCAGCCTGATTTTTGCCACAGCCATCATCCTGATGGCACTTTCTCAATTGAATGCATTCAGTTGGCTGAGAAAATTACTCGTGCATGCTGAGCTCAAGGAATAAGAGACAAGTAATGAAAACTGTTCGCGTTGGACTGGTTGGTTGCGGATTCGTGTCCGAGCTGCACATGCATGCCTACCGCAGGGTCTATGGCGTTGCTGCATCCGTCGAGGCTGTGGTATCTCCGGACGAGCGTGTGGTGGACTATGCAAAAAGACATCATATTCCTAAAGTCTATCGTCATATCAGAGATCTGCTGAACGACCCCGGCATCGACGTGATCGACATCTGTACCCCGGCCGTTCTGCATGCGCCTATGATTGTCGAAGCCATGGAATCGGGGCGGCATGTCATCTGTGAAAAACCATTCACCGGTTATTTTGGACGTCCAGGCGATCCCGCTCCGGTTGGGCAGAAATTACCCAAGGCCCTGATGTACGAGCGGGTCATGGAAGAGATGTCCGAGACGAGAAGAAGGATGGCGGCGAGCGGCCAGTTGTTCATGTATGCGGAAAACTGGGTCTATGCGCCGGCAATAGCCAAAAGCGCCGAGATCCTGCGCAAGACCAAAGACAAGATCCTCTTCATGAAGGGCGAAGAAAGCCATAGCGGCTCGCATGCCGATCACGCCGCACGCTGGGATATGTCCGGTGGCGGCGCACTAATCCGCCAGGGGTGCCACCCTTTGTCCGCCGTGCTCTATCTGAAGCAGGTTGAAGCCAAAGCACGCGGTGAAACAATCGGCATCGCCGATGTCACGGCGGATGTCGGCACTCTTGGCGATACGCTTTCGCCGCAGGATCACAAATACATTCTTTCGCATCCGCTTGATGTCGAAGACTGGGCCATGATGAACCTGAGCTTCACCGACGGGACCAAGAGTACGGTTTTCGCCGGAGACATGATTCTTGGCGGGGTGCGCAATCTGGTCGAAACCTATACCACCGGGGGCGTTCTCAACGCCAACATGTGCCCCAATACGGGGATGGTCACCTATCTGACAGATGAAGAGAAACTTGCTGACGTTTACATCACCGAGAAGGTCGATCGCAAGACCGGCTGGCAGTTCGTCTGCCTTGAAGAGGAGTGGACCCGGGGTTATATCCAGGAAATTCAACACTTCATGGAGTGCGTGGCACACGGTCGCCAGCCGCTGGCCGACGTTGATCTGGCCTTTGCCACCATCCAGGCCATCTACGCGGCCTACTGGTCGGCGGAGGAGGGCAAGCGCATCAGTCTGTAAAACCAATTCACAGAAATTTATTAATGAGAAATGAAGCGCATGGGTAATTTTCCAACACTACGATTCGGGGTGATCGGCATTGATCATCGTCACATCTACGATCAGGTCAGCAGTCTGCTCAATATTGGCGCTGAGTGTGCGGGTTACTGGACGCACGATGGCGATGTGCGCACGCTGCAAGGTTTTGGCGAACGTTTTCCGACCATTGCCCGTGTCGCGGATCGTCGCCAGTTGCTTGAAGATACAAGCATCCATCTGATCACCTGCGCCGCCATACCCTGTGAACGCGCCGGACTGGCCATTGAGGCCATGCGTCATGGCAAGGACTTCATGGCCGACAAACCGGGTGTGACAACATTCGAGCAATTGGCTGAGGTCCAGCGTGTACAGCGTGAAACCGGGCGGATTTTCTCGGTTAACTTTACCGAGCGGTTTGAAGTTCGCGCCGTCACCACGGCGACTGAACTGGTGCACAGCGGTGCCATAGGACGCGTGCTGCAAACCATTGGTCTTGGCCCGCATCGTCTCAATCGCCACCTGCGGCCCGCATGGTTCTTCGACCCCCAGGCTTATGGCGGAATCCTCGTTGATGTGGCCTCGCATCAGATCGACCAGTTCCTGCATTTTACGGGCGCCAACGACGCGCGCATCGTTGTTTCGCGGGTTGGCAATCTGGGGAACCCCGACGATCCGGGTTTGCAGGACTTTGGCGAAATCATGCTTGCTCATGGCTCGGCCAGCG
>CAIVZW010000556.1 GCA_903910495.1 uncultured beta proteobacterium | reverse complement strand
TCCCTATACAGACGAAACGCTCTATCTGACCCTGATGGATACGCTCACGCGCCACATGATCGCTTACAACGCGCCGCTCATCGAAGGTGGTGCCGACGCAATCGGCATCCAAGGCCACATTGCCAATGCCCGTTCGGTCAGCGCCGACTATTTCATGGAGCACGTTTTTCCGTATGAGAAGCGGTTGATCGACGCGATTCACGACCAAGGAGCTCATACCGTTTATCACAACTGCGGCTTCGCCCGTGCCTTCTACGGCTGCTACCGTGAACTCGGCATGACGGTATGGGAGACCGTGGCTGAAGAGCCCCAAGGTGACAATACCCTCGCGGAAGCCAAGGCGGTCATGGGAGACCGCGTCTGCCTGCTGGGCAACCTCGACCAACTCCGTTTCCTCAAGACGGCCACAGCCGCCGAAGTGGACGCCAAGGCGCGTGAGATTGTCCGAATCGGCAAGCCAGGCGGTCGCTACCTTTTCGCAGCTTCGGATTTCCTTGAAAAGAACACTCCCCTCGAGAACGTGAAAGCCATGCTCCGAGCCGCCCTAGAGTCGGGCCGCTATTAGGTATCGAAAGAATAATTTTTCCGCGTCACTCAACTCTGTCACTTCGTTTATGACACCTCACTGGAGACCTCAAATGAATAGACGAACCTTCATCAAGACTGCGGGGCTATTCGCCGCAGGCCCGATGTTTCTGCCACACAACATCCTCGGCGCCGACGCCCCGAGCAAAAAGATTGGCATTGGCATGATCGGCATGGGTCGGCAGACCTACAACAGTAACCTGCAACCCTTCCTCAAGTCGCCCGACTGCACAGTCACTGCTATCTGCGATGTTGATTCGTGGCGTCTCGAACAAGGTTTAAAGGCCACCGAGGCACACTACCAGAAGAAAGTGACCAAGGGCTACCGCGATTTCCGTGAGCTGCTTGCCGATTCGAACGTGGACGCCGTGATGATCTCGACGCCCGATCACTGGCATGTGCCGATGGCCATTGCCGCCATCAAAGCCGGCAAAGACGTTTCTCTGGAGAAGCCGATCACCCGCTACATCAGCGAAGGCAGAACACTTGCCAACCTTGTTGCCAAACACAAGCGCGTGTTCCGCGTAGACAGCGAGTTCAGGTCGCTCGAACCGATGCACCGTGCCGCCGAACTCGTCCGCAACGGCCGTATCGGGAAAGTTCTTGCCGTCCGCACCGGCTCTCCGAAAGAGGTATTTCCAAACGAAGCCGAAAACGTCACGCCGCCGCCTGCCGAGCTCGATTACGACCTCTGGCTTGGGCCGGCACCGATGGTGGACTACATGCAGAAGCGCGTCCACACTCCGCACGACCTCAAATCTCGTCCCGGCTGGATGCGTAACCTCGATTACTGTGACGGCATGATCACCAACTGGGGCACGCATCTTAACGATATCGGCCAGTGGGGCGCGGGCACCGAGCGCACCGGGCCTGTCGCGGTAAAAGCCACCGGTACATACCACGCTGGCAAAGTCTGGAACGTACTGGAGCATTTCGACGCCTGGTATCAGTTCGCCAACGGCATGGAACTG
>CAIVZW010000555.1 GCA_903910495.1 uncultured beta proteobacterium | reverse complement strand
GACAACAAGCTGCTGCTGATGGTCATCCTCATGGTGCTCGTCTTTGCCGTCGGTACGGCCCTTGACCTGGCGCCGACTGTCCTCATTCTCACCCCGGTACTTATGCCGCTGGTCAAGCAAGCCGGTATCGACCCCTACTATTTCGGCATCATGTTCATGATGAACAACGCCATCGGCCTGATCACTCCGCCGGTAGGTACCGTCCTCAACGTGGTATCAAGCGTGGCCCGGGTCAACCTGGATACCGTGATCAAGGGCATGTGGCCCTTCCTGATTGCCGAGACGCTGGTGATGTTTCTGCTCGTGCTGTTCCCGCAACTGGTCATGATTCCGGCGCGCTGGTTCTACTGACCGGAACGCAAAAAACGGCAAGTCGCCTCAAGTGAGGCGGCTTGCCGGGGTTTACCTGGTATCGCTCGGAGAGAACGTCTGAGGACACAAGGGTTTGTTGCAGTATCAACTTAAACAGGAGAAGTGAAATGAAACTGAGAAATGCTTTATTTGCATCGCTGTTCGCAGCCGGTCTGATGACTGGTGTATTGGGCACCGCACAAGCTCAAACAACCCTGCGCTTTGCCTCGGAATCCCCACGTTCCGACACCCAGTTTATCGCTGGGGAAAGGTTCAACGAACTGCTCAAGGCCAAGTCCAGCGGGGCGCTTGACCTCAAGCTTTTCCCGGACAGTTCCCTGGGTGCCTTCCAGGCGGCAATTTCCGGTGTGCGTGGCGGGACCATTGATATCGCTGTTTCCGGCTCCGCCAATTTCAGCGGCTTGGTACCGGTACTCAGCATATTCGACATCCCCTTCATGTTCAAGAACACCGATCATGCCTATCGTGTGCTTGACGGTAAGGTTGGACAGGAAATGCTCGACAAGCTGGGTGAGTTTGGCATGAAAGGACTGGCCTTCTGGGACAACGGCTGGCGTGAATTGACCAACAACAAACACCCGGTAAAAACTCCTGACGACGTTAAAGGTTTGAAAGTTCGTACCACGGGTAGCCCGGCACATATCGAGGCCTTCAAACTGCTTGGAGCCAACCCGGTACCGATGCCTCTGGCCGAGCTTTACACCGCGCTGGAAATGAAGACCGTCGATGCCCAGGAACATCCGCTCGGCGTGCTGTGGTCGGCCAAGTTGTATGAAGTGCAGAAACATCTGAGCCTGACAAACCATGCCTACAGTGCCCTGATCGTGGTCATGAACAAGGCCAAGTACGATGCCCTGCCGCCAGCCCAGCAAAAAGCACTGGTTGATGCGGCGCGTGAAGCCGGTCAGTACCAGCGCAAGCTGAATAACGACAATATGGCAAAGATTGTCGCAGAGGTGAAAAAGGCCGGCATGCAGGTCGTGGAAAACGTTGATGGGAAGCCGTTCCTGGAAGCGACCAAGCCCGGACGCAAGACCTTTACCGACAAGTTCGGTGGTGACAATTACATCAAAGAAATCGATGCCATACGGGACGTCAAGTAAGCGGGTTTAAAGCGGCAAGCTTTCTCTGCCAAAACTGCCTGCCATGCTTTGGATGCCATGGAAGCATCATCCGGAACGTGGCCGGCAGTGACTTTTGTTGTGTGTCATGTGCAGAAACAAGTACAAAAGAATATTGATGGCTCAATTATTGGCGCTTCAAAATGAGTGAAAAAATCAATTCAAATGTCGATAAGACCTTGAGTGTTCTTGAGGTGATTTCGCAACACGCCAAGGGATTGTCTCTTGCCGATCTGGTCAAGTCAGTTGGGATACCTAAAACAACTGCATTTCGAATTCTTGAAATTCTTTCGGCGCGCGAGTACGTGACCTGGAACAAGGAGAATGAAAGGTACTACATCGGAATCAAGGCGCTTGAAATCGGGATCAGCGGCCTGATCGGGCAGGATATCGTCGATGTGTCGATTCCGTATTTGCAGGAATTGTCGATGACGGTGGGCGAAACGTCTTTTCTGGCGGTGTACAACAATGGAGACGTGGTGTACCTGTACAAGGCTGAAGGTACCGGTTCCATTCAAACCACGGCGCGACTGGGTAGCCGACGCCCAGCCTACTGTACAGCTTTAGGCAAGGTCATCCTGGCCAATTTGCCGATTGAAGAAACCGATCGAATTTTTGAAAAGAAACTGGAAAAGTTTACCGAAAAAACAGTAATTGACCGCATCAGGCTGTATGAAGAGTTCGCCAACATTCGGACTGATGGCTACTCCGTTGATGACGAAGGGGTCGAGTACGGGCTTTACTGCCTGGCGGTGCCGATTTACAACTATACCGGTGCAGTCATCGCCGCGATCAGTGTGTCGGGGCCAATCAAACGCCTGAACGAGAACAAGGAAAAGGTTGTTGAAGAACTCAGGAATGTCGGCGGAGTGATTTCAAAACGCCTGGGTTATGTCAAAGCCATGAAAAAGAAGTATTGAACACAGACCGCTTGCGCTGAACGCAGCACGATACAAATTGCTGGAAATGGAATGTCGTTTCATAAAAATCTTGAACACCTCTTCGGCCTGGTGTAAAGTCGCCGCTGCTAGTTCGTAGTTTGCTTGCTGTTCAGTTTTTGTTCTGCCCACACAAGACACCCCTGTCATAAATCCGAATTTCGAAACCCCTGTTTGGAGGAATCCATGAACTTGCGTATCGCCATTCTTTGTCTGGTGCCCCGATGAGCGCCCTGTCATTTCCCGATGCCGGAATCGAACTGGAAACTATCGAGGCGGGCAAAGTCAGCCGGAAGATCCGCGCACGAGGCGGCAGCCTCATGATGGTAGAAGTTTTTTTCACCGTCGGCGCCGTCGGCGCTGAACACCGTCATGTCCACGAGCAAGTTTGCTACTGCCTCGCGGGTGAGTTCGTATTCACCCTTGAAGGCCAATCATTCACGCTGAAAGTGGGGGATTCGATGTTTGTTCCGTCATCAGCACTGCATGGAGCTGTTTGTGTTGCTGAGGGACGCTTG
Source organism: uncultured beta proteobacterium (assembly GCA_903910495.1). The sequence goes on along the minus strand of CAIVZW010000555.1, from coordinate 3,301 downwards.
CTCGACATCTTCACGCCCCAGCGCGAAGACTTTATCAAGGCTTGATTAGGAGAAATCATGAAGCTGGATACACGTTATGCACACCACCCAGAGGACGTGAAGGCTTACGATACCGAAACCCTGCGCCGCCATTTCCTCGTCGAGCAGGTCTTTGTGAGCGGCGATCTGAAGCTGGTGTACACCCATGTCGATCGGGTTGTCTTCGGCGGTGCCGTGCCAACGTCACAAGCCTTGACGCTGGAGGGCGGAAAGGAGTTTGGTACGCCAAACTTTCTCGATCGTCGGGAACTTGGCGTGATCAATCTTGGCGGCACTGGTCGGGTTATCCTCGATGGAGAGGCGCACGTCCTGTCCAATGGAGATGGTCTTTATGTCGGGATGGGAATCAAGTCGGTCTCATTCGAGAGCGAGAATCCTGCTCAACCGGCCAAGTTGTACCTCATGAGTTGTCCGGCGCATGCCACCTATCCCACCGCGTATATTACGCGCGCCAATGCCAATCCACGCAAGCTGGGTTTGCCCGAGACGTGCAATGTGCGGACCATCTATCAGTATGTGCACCCGGCGGTCTGCAAGAGCTGCCAGCTGGTCATGGGCGTGACCGTCCTCGAGCCCGGCAGTGTGTGGAATACCTTCCCGCCGCATACGCACGAACGCCGCATGGAGGTCTATCTCTATTTCGGCATGGCCCCGGAGACGCGTATTTTCCATCTGCACGGACGCCCGACCGAGACACGGCATATCGTGATGGCCAATGAGCAGGCCGTGATTTCGCCGTCCTGGTCCATCCATTCAGGCGTGGCGACGGGCCCCTATTCCTTCATCTGGGGAATGGCCGGCGAGAACCAGACTTTCGACGACATGGACGGCCTCGGCCCCAACGACCTCAAATAAAGGAAACAGCCATGAGTGGAATACTTGATGCCTTCAGGCTTGATGGAAAAGTGGCCATTGTTACCGGATCGGAGCGCGGCCTTGGCCGTGGTATGGCAATAGCATTGGCGCAAGCCGGTGCGGATATCGTCGGTGTGACCTACACGGCGGATGCGCCGGAGACGGCTGCCGCCATTGAAGCGGCTGGAAAAAAATACGTGCACGTGCAGGCCAACCTGATCAGTATCGAACCGGTCGGGCGTGTCATTGAAACGGCACTGAAGGCCTTTGGCCACATCGATATCCTGGTGAACAACGCCGGCATCATCACGCGCAACGATTCTGTCGATTTCACCGAGAAAGAGTGGGACGACGTGATGAACATCAACCTCAAGTCCGCCTTCTTCATGTGCCAGGCCGTTGCCCGCCAGTTCATCGCGCAGGGCACGGGCGGCAAGATCGTCAACATTGCTTCGATGCTTTCCTTCCAGGGGGGTATCCGCGTGCCTTCCTATACGGCGTCCAAGAGCGGCATCAAGGGCATCACCATGCTCATGGCCAACGAGTGGGCGAAACACGGTGTCAACGTCAATGCCATCGCCCCGGGATACATGGCCACTGACAATACCACGCAACTGCGCGCCGACGAGAAACGGAACGCGGAAATCCTGGCCCGCATTCCTTCCGGGCGCTGGGGTTTGCCCGAAGATCTCGGCGGTGCCGTTGTCTTCCTTTCTTCGAAAGCATCCGACTACGTGAACGGTTATACCATCGCTGTCGATGGCGGCTGGCTTTCGCGCTGAACGTGCAACTGACGCCTTCAACTACGGAGTAAATTTATGAAGCCTTTCATGGATGCCGACTTTCTTCTTCCCGACGAGAGTTCAAAGCGCTTGTATCACGACTACGCAGCACAGATGCCGATCATCGATTACCACAGCCATTTGCCTCCAGCCGATATCGCCAACGATACGCGCTTTACGAACATCGCCCAGGCCTGGCTCGGTGGTGATCACTACAAGTGGCGGGTGATGCGCGCAAACGGCGTTCCGGAGGCTGATATTACCGGCCACGAACCCGACTACCAAACCTTCCTCGCGTGGGCGAAGACGGTTCCTTACCTCGTCGGCAATCCGCTCTATCACTGGGCACATCTCGAGTTGCAGCGCTATTTCGGGATCCGCGAATTGATCTCGGAGAAGACCGCGCCGATGATCTGGGAAGCGTGCAACGCGCAGATCACCGGACCCGAGTTCGGTGCCCGCACCTTGCTCATGCGCATGAAGGTGCGCGCCGTCGGCACCACCGACGATCCGGCCGACAGCCTCGAGCATCACATCGCCTATGCCGCCGCCAGAAAGCCCGGCGAGCCGGTGATGACACCGTGCTTCCGGCCCGACAAGGCGCTCGCCGTCGATGATCCGGTCGTCTGGAAAACCTACCTCGGCAAGCTCGCCGCCGCCGCCGATCTGACGATCGCTTCGTACAAGGATCTCGTCGCCGCACTCGAAAAGCGCCACGCCGCGTTCCATGACCTCGGCTGCCGTGCTTCCGATCACGCGCTCGCCACCTCGATTGCCAGCTTCGGGACGCCGCAGGCGCTTGAGACGCTGTTCGCCAAATTGCTGCAGGGATCGGTGCCGACACGCGAAGAGAGCGAAATGATGAGAACGGCGCTGCTGCTCGAAGTCGGACGGATGAATGCCAAGCGCGGCTGGGCGATGCAGTTGCACATGGCTTCCTTGCGCAACCTCAACACGCCGATGTTCAAGCTGCTCGGTCCGGATACCGGCTACGACGCGGCCAGTGACACGATCAGTGCGCCGCGACTAGCTGCCTTCATGGACGCGCTACAGCGCGACGGGATGCTGCCGAAAACGATCCTCTATTCACTCAACCCGAACGATCTTGAAGTGCTCGGGTCGGTGATGGGCTGTTTCCAGGACGGTTCGGTTCCCGGCAAGATCCAGGTCGGTTCGGCGTGGTGGTTCAACGATCACATCGACGGCATGCGACAGCAGATGATCAGCCTCGCCAACGTCGGACTGCTGTCGCGCTTTGTCGGCATGCTCACCGATTCGCGCAGCTTCCTCTCGTTCCCGCGTCACGAGTACTTCCGCCGCATCCTGTGCACGCTGATCGGTGGCTGGATCGAAAACGGCGAAGTCCCGGCCGACTTCGAAATGCTTGGCGGCATGACGCAGGACATTTGTTATCGCAACGCCAAGGCCTATTTCGCTTTCCCGGGCGTCGAGGATTGAGCACCAATGCAGAATTGAAAACGGCCTCGTTCGAGGCCGTTTTTTTCGTGCGCCTACTCCAGGCTGTGTTCCTTGATCAGCCCTTCGCGATAAGCATGCAGCAGGGCTTGAAGTTCGTCTATTTGCCCCTGAATCTCTCGCCCCCGATCGGTGTCGCGCACCCGCAT
>CAIVZW010000554.1 GCA_903910495.1 uncultured beta proteobacterium | reverse complement strand
GGCGCTGAAAAACTTGGAATACCAGAGATTCTTCTGCGCCCCGTCAAACGCGCTGACGTTCAGGAACTGGCCGCCCGCTCCATCGTTGATGCTGTAATAGCCGACGCGGAACTTGTCGGTCACGCTGGAAAAGGCGATGCTCGACGAGGTTTTCATCATCTGCATGCGCGTGTGATAGTAGGCGTACCAATTGGCGTAATTGGTCATTTCTTCGACATAGGTGCAGGTGCTCCCGGCGCAATCGACGCGGTTGGGATCCTTGCTTGCCGTGCCCGGATAGGCGTAGGCGTTGACCGTCGGCGTAATGACCGTGAATAGGCTGGCGCCGGGCACATTGCCGCCGGAAAATGCCGTTGCGCTGGCCGTTGCCGTGCCCACGGTGATCACCGGTGTCGAGGTGATGGCCCCCGGGGCGGTGACGGTCACCGCATTATTCGAGCTGGTGGCGCTGTAGCCGACCACCGTGCACACGGTGCCGACCTTGCCCAGGGTGCAGGCATTGATGCTGTCCTTGATGGCCGTCGCGACATCGGTCGTTGTTCCTCCGGTAACGCTGGCCGCGGAGAGGATCTGCTGCCCATCGACGGTAATGCTGGTCACGGTACCCGCCACCGTGACCGTAATGGTCGCGATGCGCGGTCGCGGCATGCGCGCATAGGTGTAGTTGGTAACGCCCACGTCGGTCGTATCGATATTGCTGGCCTGACAATTGGTGCCGGCATTGCCCGTCGTATCCAGCGACATCGCCGAGGTAGTACACCAGCGCAACTTGGCGGGGAAGGTGTAACTGCCGGTAGCCGTCGCCGACGCGGTACAGGTTCGCAGTTGCCCGCTGGTGCAATACTCGCCGGCGACCGTGGTGTAGGAGAAGGCATTGCCTTCCAGATTGCTGGTGGCCGTGGACTGGATGCCGTAGCCATCGACCTTGACCGCCCGCCAGTTGGGCAGCGAGGTGGTGGCCGAGCCATCCCCGCCGGTATCTGCACCCTGGCCGATCATGCTCGGATAGGTCGTCGTATCAAGCGCCCCGGCATTGGTGTACATCACCGGCGGCCGGTAGTAGGTGCCGGGGTTGTAGGCCACGCCGTTATAGGCGCCATTGAAGAAGCGATGCGGCGGCGTAATCACGGTGAGAACACCGCTTACTGTGGCCTGGTAAGGCCCCGCCCAGTCCGGCAGGAAATCGCTGCGCATGCTGCCCGAGTCATCCAGAACGAACATGATGTTGGGCAGGGCATTGATCTTGGTCGACAGGGTGAAGGGTTCGGTGCCGAGCGCGGTGGCTGCCGCGTGGGCATTGGCCACCAGTACGCCGGAGAGGAGGATGCCCGCCAGGGTTCCAGTCAGTGCTTTAAATGCGGCAAACGGGGTATGAGTAGTCATGGCAGGCTCCGGGTCTTATCGGGCAACTATGGTTTGGATATAACTCACGGTATTGCGCGGGCCAACTGTCCGCGTCGTGACGCGGTAGTAGTACTGGGAAGACATGGCTAGAGCAATACTGCCCGAGGCCAGGCTGGCCCCGGACGACGCGGGTTTTTTGGCGGCATTGGCACAGAACGCAGTCCGCGGATCGCCTTCGGTTTCGCACAGGCGCTGGATCGTATACGACACGGTATTGCCCCTGCGCTGGCCGGCGGCATCGAGCTCGGTCGGCAGCGTACAGACACGCCCCCCGCCATGCCCGCAGGATTTGGCGCTGACCGGTATGGTTAACGGTGCGGGGTCGATGCTGGCCCAGTAGGCATCCCAGTCCGGCGGGTTGTAGCCCGTGGACGCCACAGGCGTTGCGGCGGTATAGGCCTTGGTCGAGTCACCGCTCTGCAGCGAGGACGCTATGGTGGCCTCAAGGAAAAAGTTGATCGCATCTTCGGTTCCGGCTTCACCGGAGTACATCGCCGATTTCTGAAAGGCCAGATTGCCGGCAATCAGATTGGTGGTGTCGATGGATCGAACCAGGGCGATACCGCCGAGCGACAGCGCCACCAGGATGATCAGGGCGATCAGCAGGACCACGCCCCCCTGCCGTGCCTGTCCATTGGAAAAGACTGCAGGGCGCCGGTGCGCCGGAAAGTGTCGATTTAACATCCGTCCACCATCCCCATCGAGGTTATGTTACGAAGCGGTACAACGGTCTGGAACACCTTGTAGCGGAAATCCTGCCAGGTCGGCCAGGTCGCGGTGGCATCGGGGCTGGCCGGCACGATTTGAACGTTCCCGGCTTCCGTTGCATTGATAGTAAAGGCAACCTGGCTGCTCCCCGCCCAGGGCAAGGGAGTGGTAGTCGAACTGGCGACATCGATCGTTTGCGGGGTCGTGACGTGAAGGGTGAGCGCTGGCCAGTCGAGTGTTCTTTCCGGCTGGTTGCTGCGCGCTGCCAGCGCGATGCGCAGCGCGGAAACCCGGAGCAGCCCGCAGGCATTGGTATTTTTTGTGCCATCGGTACTGACCGGCGTTGCCGTAGTCGCCACGGCTTGATCCCACACATCGGCTATACCATCCATGGCCGCGGTCGCGGTATCGCGCCCGTATTGCGCGCGCAGGCTGATCACACCATTGGCAATGGGCACCCATATTGCCGGGTCCGTGTTATTGGCTGCGGCGCCGCAATCGGCCGTCCGGTAGTTGCACATCGTCAGGGTACCGTTACGGATGGCATAGGCGCGGATGAAGGGATTTGCACCCAGGTTGTACAGCTTGCCATTGGTCATCACGGTCGGATCGGTAATGGTGGTGGTCAGCGCCACCGTCGAGCCGGTAATCGGAGCAACCGTATAAGACGCCAGGGAGCACGGAGCCGGCCTGGTCGAAGGCGTAGCAACCACCCGGTCCGGCGGATTGAAGGCCTTGAGCGTCTGCACGCCAAAGTTGTCCCCCCCCTGCGAGACGATAAAATCGCCCTCTACCGTTCCATTGCCATTGCCGGAGATGACCAGCAGGGTATCCGTATTGTCATCCTGACCCGTGATCAGCGCGGAATTGATCGTCACCGGCACCAGGGGAATGGAAACGCCAACCGCCAGCCCCGAGACACTGCAGCCGATCAACGGCAGGGCATTGATCCCCCAGCCGCTTTGCCGGATATCGCGCTCCACGCCATAAAGAGCAATGGAGCCGCTGTTGATCGCGTCATCGCCGCCGGTGGTCGTCCGTTTTTGCTTCTCGACAGCGCTGAACACCTGCATCATGACGATGATGCCGAGCAGTCCGATGACCATGGCCACCATCACTTCGACCAGGCTGAAACCGGCGTGCAACGCCCGGCGCGACACGCGCGGCGTCTGTCCGGCGCGCGTCCGGGTCTGGGTCCTCGGCAGGATCCGGGGCTTCGTTGCCGCTGTGCGGTAAGCAGTTGGGATCACGGCAACCTCTAGATGATTGGCACAACAACGCGATAGTTGTGGGCGACGGTTTCGTTTGGCGACTTCCAGAACACCATCACCGTCACCACACTGCCGGTCTGCGGCGGACCGATGACCCCGGGGACGACCGAGACCACCGGCGGATTGGCCACCACGTCCGGCAGGGTGTCGACCACCCGCTGCAGCCAGGCGGTATAAATCGGGCCATCGACCAGCACATTGGTCGAGCCGGACTGTTCGCCATCGCCCTGAAAGTTGGTTTGCAGGGTGGTGCCGTCGCGATTCCCAGACCACATCTGCCCGATCAGTTCGTTGGCCAGCAGGCCGGCGTCGGTCCGGTATTTGGCATCGCGTGAGGCCTTGATCGCCGAGGCCTGCATGCCGACGATCCCGAGCACCCCGAGAGAGAATATGAGGATGGCAATCAGTGCTTCCAGCAGCATGACGCCCGATTGAGGTTTGCGCATGTTCTCTCCTAACACGCCTGTGGATCCGTGCCCGGCAGGATCGGATCACAAATGCGGATCTGCCCGCCAATGGACGCCGTGACTCTCAGACAGCGCAGCAGCGGCGGGGCTTTATTGCTCGTCGTCTGGCAGCCGACGGTGGCATTCTGCAAGTTGATTACCATAGGATTGGCACTGGGATTGGTCACGCGCCCCAGTCCGTTGAAAACGATGACCGACTGATCCGCCGCCGCCAGCACATTGCTTGACCCTTCGGCCGCCGTGCGCGCCTGGATGATGCGCGGCACCGGATTGTTGGTCGCGTCGCTCACCGGAAAGGCTTCGTTGAGCAAGGCGACGTCGCACTTTCCGGTCGGATCATCAGTTCCGTACGTGATCACCCAACTGGTCGCTGTAGTGGCCAGAACGCAGTCAGCGGCCGTGCTGCTCGTCAGTTGAAAACTGATCCGGGCATTTCTCCGCACGGCCTCGGCACGGGCCAGTTGCAGCCCGCTCTGGATGACTTCCGCCGCCGTACGAATTTTCGTGTTGCTGATCCAGGCATTGAAACTCGGGGCTGAAAGTGCCAGCAGTACGCCCAGTACCGCCAGCGCAATGATCAGTTCGATCATGGAAAACCCCCGCCCGGTCGGTTTCATGGCCTAGCAGCCTCCGCTCTTGCTGCTGACCCAGCAGGTGCTGCCGGTTCCGCTCCAGCCCGCACTGGCCTTCCCCGAGGCGGCACTCAAGGTTGTCGTTTTGGCATTGGACTGGTTGATCGTGTAGACAAAACCGTCCATCCTGCCTTGCCCCGTGGCTGTCAGCGTGTAGGCCGTCAGGGTCGGAACACCGCAGGAAAAAGTGAAATTCGGGTTGTCGGTAGGCGGTACCACAGCCGCCGTACAGGCACTTGTATAGTCATGATTGTCCTGGAAAAACTGTTCCATTTTGACCCGCATGTCGGACAAGGTCGAAAGTGCCCCCGTAATCCGGCTGCGCGTGACGTACTCGTTGTAATTCGGCATGGCGATGGCGGCAAGGATGCCGACAATCGCGACCACGATCATCAGTTCAATCAGGGTAAATCCGGAATGTACTTTCATTTCTCACACCTCTCGAGGATTTGTGTTCATTCAAGCAAAAGGAAGCCGGTCACGTCCACCAATAACCGATCAGCGGTAACTTTCCGACTCTTAATGGTGCGACGGCTCAGGGAATATTACAATCAGGGCAAACAAAACCATGAGATTTAAGCCCGTTGGCAAAAGGTGGTGTGTAGACCCTGAGTAGGATTAGCGTGCCCTATCAAGGCATGGCTTTTCACCGTTTCATCACAAGCAGTTACACATTAAGATAGTAGTCATGAATGTTGTAAATAATGCGCATTTACGGCAATATTTGGCATGCACTCACAATGAGGTCTCATCATGCCTAACTCAGAAAGCAACATCGCGCACACTGCAAAAAAGGCAACCAATATTTCTCTTTCAAAAACTCTATTGACCGAGGCCAAGGCGTTACGTATTAACGTTTCGCAGGCAGCAGAGCTAGGTGTTACTCGGGCTGTTGCAGAAAAACGTGCAGAAAACTGGCGGAGGGAAAACAAGAAAGCCTTCGAGTGCTGGAATGACTACGTTGAGAAGAATGGTTTGCCGCTTGAAAGCTACAGGAGTTTTTGATGCAGTTTACCGTCTATAAAAACCCAAGTGGTAACGGTTACCTTTTGGACTTACAGGCAAACGTCAACGACAATTTTACAACCCGTGTCGTTGCGCCATTGCTTCCGATCAAGGATGTCCCTCACTACGCCAGTTCTCTTAATCCTGTTTTTGAAATTGAAGATAACCGTGTAATCATGGCAACACAAGGCATGGCGTCAGTCCCGTCGCATATATTGAAGCATGCTGTCGCAACGCTTGAGCACAAGCGAACGGAAATTGTCGCCGCGCTAGACCTGTTATTCCAAGGGTTCTAAATGATCTCCAGGCCCTCGCGCAGTTTTCTGCCGGGGGCATTCATTTTGATGCGCGACTTCCGTCGTACGGATCAGGTTGATAGATGATTTAAGACCGTTTCAGTTTGTCTGATCAGTTGTTTGAGCCGCTGTTGGATATCCTCGGAAAGCCCTCGGGGCAGGCTGAGAGACGTCTTGATATTTTTCATGGCGCCACTCCAGGCTGCCGGGTTTTCCTCTGTAATTCCGTAGGAGTCTTGTATCATTCCACTTTTTGAACACACGAGGATTTTATGATGGCTGAAAAGAATCTCGCAGGTAAAGTGGCATGGGTCACCGGCTCCAGCCGGGGAATCGGCAGGGAAATTGCCACGCATCTGGCCCGCTGCGGCGCCCATGTCGTGCTGCACGGCGCGTCACCCGTACCTGCGAAACTAGCGGGTGCCGGCGAAACCCTGGCTGCGATTGCCGCTGAAATTGCCGCGAATCATGGGGTCGACACCCTGCATGTCTGTGGCGATCTGACTCAAGCGGCCGTTGCCAAGGCACTGGTCGCGCAAATCCATGAGCGCTTCGGCCGGATCGACATCCTGGTCAACAATGCCGGAGGCGATATCGGAACCCGTGGCGTCGATGCGCCCAAAGCCGGAAAGCCCGATCATAACGATGCGGTTTTCATCGGTGAGGCTGACTTGCGGATGGTCCTCGACCGCAATCTGATGACCTGTATTTACGCCTGCCAGGGCGTGGCGCCGGAAATGATTGCGCGCAAGCAGGGCTGGATCGTCAATGTCGGCAGCATTGCCGGGCTGAAGGGCATCCCGGAATCGGCCATCTATGCCACCGCCAAGGCCGCAGTGCACGAATACACCCGCTGCCTGGCGTCCATGCTGCGCCCTTACGGAGTGTATGCCAATGTTGTGGCCCCCGGCGACACGGTCACCGAGCGCTTCAAGGCCAGCCGCCCGATAGAAGAAACCCGCTTATCGACGACCGGGTCTCTGGAGCGCTATGGCTGGCCGGAGGAAGTTGCCAGAACCGTTGAATTTCTGGTGTCGGACGCGTCATCGTACATTACCGGTCAGATCATCCGCGTCGATGGCGGACAGCAACTCTGGCCCTCATGAAGACAGGGAGAAACAGATGCGTTTTGCCGACAAAGTAGTTCTGATTACCGGCTCCGGTGCCGGGATTGGCCGGGCAAGTGCTCAGCTTTTTGCCCGCGAAGGCGCCACGGTGGTGGTCAATTCCCAATCGGCGGCGAGCGGAGCGGAAACGCTGGAGTTGCTCAAGGCAGCGGGCCATCAAGTGCTGTTTGTCCAGGGCGATGTCTCCTGCAACGAGGATGCCCGGCGCATGGTGGAGGAGACCGTTCGTGCCTTCGGGCGGCTGGACATTCTGGTGAACAATGCGGGCATTGTTCTGCCCGGCCGGGTTGATACGACCAGCGAGGAGGACTGGGAGCGCACCTTTGCCGTTAACGTCAAAGGTGTTTTTCTCGTCTCGCGCCAAGCCATCACGGCCATGCGCCAGACAGGGGGCGGGGTGATCGTGCATGTATCCTCGGTAGCGGCGGAAAAGGGCATCGCTGACCGTGCCGCCTATTCCGCATCGAAGGGCGCGCTGCTGGCGCTGACCCGGGCGATGGCCAGGGATCATCTGGCGGAAAACATCCGGGTTAACTGCGTTTGCCCCGGCACGACCTATACGCCTTCGCTGGAAAAACGGCTGCAGGCCTTTGCCGATCCGGAAAAGGCGCGTGCCGAATTCATCGCGCGCCAACCGATGGGTCGCTTCGGGCGTGACGACGAGATTGCCGCGGCGATACTTTTCGCCGCTTCAGACGAAGCGGCTTTCATGAACGACGAAAACATTTCCATCAATGGCGGGATGACCATCTGAGCGCCTGATTCCGGGCCAGTACCGTCAGCCTTTCCCTGGCCGTGAGAAGCTTGTAAGTGATATGTAAGATTCAGGGTATCCAATCCGTTTCGATTCGAGTGACTGCATCGATCCGACAACCCTCTATTGAACACAGCACAGGAGATGGAAGATGTCCCAGAATGAGTCTGTAAAGTTGATTCAGCCGCCTGCCGAGTTCGTCAGGCAGGCCACGATTTCCGGCATGGCGGCCTACCAGGCCTTGTGTGACGAAGCGGCCAACGATTACACGGGTTACTGGGCTCGTCTGGCGCGCGAGCATGTCAGCTGGAAACAGCCCTTCACGCAGATCCTTGACGAGTCCACGGCGCCTTTCTTCAAGTGGTTTGCCGATGGCCAACTGAACGTTTCCTACAACTGCCTGGATCGTAATGTTGAAGCCGGCCTTGGCGACAAGGTGGCAATCATCTCCGAAACTGACGATGGTGAAGTCAGAAGAGTGACTTACAGGGAGCTGCTGGCCAAGGTCAATCAGCTGGCCAACGGCATGCGCGCACGGGGGATCAAGAAGGGTGATCGCGTCATCATCTACATGGCGATGGGCATTGAGGGCGTTGTAGCCATGCAGGCCTGCGCCCGCATCGGCGCCATTCACTCGGTGGTATTCGGCGGCTTCTCGGCACAATCGGTACGCGACCGCATCAACGATGCCGGTGCCGTGGCCGTGATTACCACCGACGAGCAGTGCCGTGGCGGCAAGAGATTGCCGCTCAAGCCGGCGGTTGATGACGGCATTGCCCTTGGCGGTTGCGAGTCGATCAAGACCGTGATCGTGAATAAACGCACCGGGGGTCACTGCCCGATGCTTGCCGGTCGCGACCTGTGGTGGGATGACGTGATTGCCGGCCAGTCGGATGTCTGCGAGCCGGAGTGGGTGGATGCCGAACATCCGCTGTTCCTGCTCTACACCTCCGGCTCTACCGGCAAGCCCAAGGGCGTTCAGCACTCGACCGGTGGCTATCTGCTGCACGCCGTGCTGACCATGAAATGGACGTTTGACCTCAAGCCCGACGATATTTTCTGGTGTACCGCCGACATCGGCTGGGTCACCGGCCATACCTACATCACCTATGGCCCGCTGGCCTGCGGTGGAACGCAGATGGTTTTCGAGGGGGTACCGGTTTATCCCGACGCCGGCCGTTTCTGGAAGATGATCCAGGATCACAGGATCACCATTTTCTATACCGCACCAACGGCGATCCGTTCGCTGATCAAGGCCTCCGATACCAACCCGGCCACCGATCCGACCAACTATGACCTGTCATCGTTGCGATTGCTGGGGACGGTCGGCGAGCCGATCAATCCGTCCGCCTGGATGTGGTACTACGAAAGCGTCGGCGGAAGTCGTTGTCCGATTGTAGACACCTTCTGGCAGACCGAAACCGGCGGCCACATGATCACCCCGCTGCCCGGCGTGACGCCGATGGTGCCGGGGTCGTGCACGCTGCCCTTCCCCGGCATTCAGGCGACGGTTGTCGACGAAACCGGTACCGAACTCGACTGGGGCAAGGGTGGCCTTTTGGTCGTTACCAAACCGTGGCCATCGATGATCCGCAACATCTGGAATGATGCGGACCGTTTCAAGCGCTCCTACTACCCGGATGACTTCAACGGCAAGTATTATCTTGCCGGCGACGGTTCGGTGCGCGACGCGCATACCGGTTATTTCACCATCACTGGCCGCATTGACGATGTACTGAACGTTTCCGGGCACCGCATGGGGACGATGGAAATCGAATCGGCGCTGGTTTCGCATCTGATGGTCGCCGAGGCTGCCGTGGTGGGACGTCCCGACGACCTGACCGGCGAAGCCATCTGTGCCTTCGTGGTGCTCAAGGGGGCACGCCCGGTGGGCGAAGCCGCAAAGAAGATGATCAAGGAACTGCAGGATCACGTGGCCAAGGAAATCGGCCCGATTGCCAAGCCGAAAGATATTCGCTTTGGCGAGAACCTGCCGAAGACGCGTTCCGGTAAAATCATGCGTCGTTTGCTGCGTTCGCTGGCCAAGGGTGATACGGTTGCGCAGGACGTCTCGACGCTCGAGAATCCGGCCATTCTCGAGCAGCTGAGAGGAAACTGATTTTGATGGGGTGAGGAGGTGTGCATCACCTGCTTGACCGGGTTGCCGGTTGCAGAAAATGCCATAGCAGTACCAGGCGGCAATTAAAGACCGCTATTCAGGCCGGCGCACAGTGTGTGCTGGCCTGATTTTTTACACCGATCAAGGAACAGGCATGAGCAACAGTGCGACGGAGATGCTGGTTTCGGCGAGCATCGAGTTTCTGCAGGCCTACCCGCCGTTTGACCGCATGGAGCGGGGGGCGCTGCAGTTTCTCGGAGAGCACGTCAGGCTGGCCTATTACCCCAAGGATTCAGTGATCCTGTCGACGGCCACTGGCGTGGCGAGAACGCTGTATATCCTGCAGCGCGGAAAAGTGATGGCGCGCCAGACCGGCGATGTCAGCATGGTTGAATTTTCCTCGATGACGCTCGGCCCCGGCGAGTGTTTTTCGATCGGTTCGGTGATGGCGCAGCGTCCGTCAACCAATGCCTACACGGCGCTGGAAGACGTTTTCTGCTATGAACTGCCGGCCGATGATTTTTTCTCCCTACTGCAGACGAGTACGGCCTTCAATCTCTTCTGTACGCAATACATCGCCAGCCTGCTCAGCCAGTCGCGACAACAACTGCAGAGCCAGTTTTCACAGCGCGTTGCCGAGCAGCAGACGATGAATTCGCCGCTGGCCTCGATCATCAAGAAAGAGCCGGTAGCGGTGACGCGCGATACGACTATCCGCAAGGTCGTCGAAGTGATGGCTGCAGGCCGTATCGGTTCGATGATCATCGTCGACGGCGAGCAGCAACCAGTCGGGATTTTCACGCTGTCCGATGTCCTCAAGCGCATTGTTCTGCCGGGAACATCGCTCGACAATCCGATCCATTCGGTCATGTCGCCCGGCCCCCACACCCTGCCGCTGGCCGCCAACGCTTACGATGCGGCGCTGGCCATGGCCATGCACGGAGTCCGCCACGTACTGGCGGTAGACGAAGGCGGACGCCTGAAGGGCGTGGTTTCGGAGCGTGACCTGTTTACCCTGCAACGCGTCGGCTTGCGCCAGATTCGCCAGACCATCGATACGGCGACCACCATCGACATGCTGCTGCAGGCCAGTCATGACGTGCGCCAGCTCTCGCTCAACATGCTCGCCCAGGGCGTCGGTGCCGAACAGATTACCCAGTTCATTTCGGCGCTCAACGATACGCTGACCCGCCGCATCATTCAGCTTAATCTGGATCGCCACGACCTCTTCGGTATCGACTGGGCCTGGCTGTCATTCGGCTCGGAGGGACGCGACGAACAGACCTTCAGTACCGATCAGGATAACGGGATCGTCTATATCTGCACCGACATCATGGATCGAGAGCACACGCAATTGCGCCTGCTCGAATTTGCCCGTGACGTGAATGCTGATCTCGACCGCTGCGGGTTTCCGCTGTGTACCGGAAAGATCATGGCCAGCAACCCCGAGTTGTGCCTGACACTCGAAGAATGGGATGAGAAGTTCGAGCACTGGGTTCATACCCCGGAACCCCAGGCTTTGCTCAATGCCACGATCTTCTTCGACTTCCGGCCATTGTTCGGCAAATTCAATCTGGCCGACCGCATGCGTCTTTCACTGCTCAGGCAGACGAAGGGCAATCCGCTGTTCCTGCGCATGCTGGCCGGCAATGCATTGAGCGTATTGCCACCGCTGGGCAAGATCCGCGATTTCGTGACCGATACCGATCCGCAGCATCCGGGAACCATCGATCTGAAGAAATACGGCGCCCGG
>CAIVZW010000553.1 GCA_903910495.1 uncultured beta proteobacterium | reverse complement strand
CGACGGCCAGTGCAGCGTCGGTCTCGTCGTACCCCTCTTCGGCGAAGCGCATCGAAAACGTCTTCAGCGGCGCAGCGCCTGCTTCAGCCATGTAACGTACCGCAAGACTGGAGTCGATCCCGCCGGAGAGAAAGGCACCCAATGGCACGTCGGCGACCAACTGGCGCCGGACACTTTCCTTGAAGGCGGCGTCGATGGTGGCCGTCAGCTCTTCTGGAGCAGGCACACGAGTATCTGGGAGGGGAATATTCCACCAGCGCCCACTCTCGAAGCGCTTGCTCTCGGCATCAAAGCTGAGCCAAGACGCCGGTGGCAACTGGCGTACATCGGCGAGAAAAGTATGCGGTGCCAGGCAGGTCTGGAAAGCAAGGTAATCACGCAACGCCTCGTAATCGAGTCGGCGAGGAAAACCAGGCAAGAGGAAGAAAGGTGCCAGCGTCGAAGCGAAGGCAAAGCCCTTTAGTGTTGAATAGAAGAATGGTTTGATGCCGAGACAGTCACGTGCGGCAAAGAGCTTAGCGCTGGCCTGATCCCAGATGGCGAAGGCAAACATTCCGTCGAGTCGCGGTAGCAAATCGCGTCCCCAGGCTATGAAACCGTGCAGCAATACTTCGGTATCGGAATGTGTAAGAAAAACGTAGCCCTTCGCTTCCAGTTCGCTACGCAATTCGCGGTAGTTATAGATTTCGCCATTGAACACCAGCGTATGGCGGCCATCAGGCGAACGCATAGGTTGCTGGCCAGCAACGAGATCAATGACCGCCAGCCGGGCATGACCGAAAATTGCTCTTCCAGCGTCGGTTAGCGTACTTTTGTCCGGCCCGCGCGTGGCGAGTGCAGCAAGTGCTGCACCGGCGCTATCGCGCCAAGGAGTGTCAATCAGTCCGAACAGGCCACACATGCTCAGTACGCCTCCGCTGCCAGCCGTTCGAGTTTTTCAGCAATGGCATCGGGCAGAAAAGGCACTGGATCAAATTGTCTGGATCCCCGTTTCTCTTTCAGTGCATTGACCATTGCTGCCGCAAGCGCTTCGGCGTCGCCGCATGGCACCAGTTGGCCGTAGATTCCGTCACGCAGCACTTCGCGTGGCCCGGAAGGGCAGTCGGTGCTGACCACCGGAGTACCGAGCAGCAAGGCTTCGACCAGGACATTGGGCATGCCTTCATGGTCGGAACACAGAACCAGCAGATCGGAAGCGAAGATCCAGGGATAGGGATTTGGCTGGAAGCCAATGATGCTTACTCTGCTTCCGAGATCACGCTTGGCAATCATCGCCTGCAGTGCAGGATCATCGTGGCAGAGCAGGACGAGCTGATGGGTGGGCGCCAGCGTGCGGAAGGCGTCGAGCAGGAGATCGTGCCTTTTTTGCGGCACAAAACGGCCGATGTGCAGGATGTAAGGTGCGGCAGGCAGTTCAGCGGGTTCGGCAGACTGGCGGCGAATTTCCACACTGTCAAAGGGGCTGTAGATATGTTCGATGTGCAAGGCGGCAATATTCATCCTGCGCAGATCGTCGGCGACACCGCCGGATACCGCTATCAGTCGCCCTTTTTTGTAGAGCTGCCGGTATTTCTCACGCCGTCGCGCGGCTTTCCTCGTACTGCGGTGTGCAAGTTTGTCAATTTCAGACGAGAGGGTGTTGGCGATGCGATGCCACAGGCGTGGCAGACCGGCTAGTTTGCTCACCTCGTCGGCAAAAGGCAGCGTAGAAAGAATGAGATCGAAAGGCTGATCGCCGGCCAGGTTTTCCACATGGCGTCTGAGGCACATGGCCAGCAAGCGCTTCCCGACGAATCCCTTGCTGGCGACTTGCCCAGTGCGG
>CAIVZW010000552.1 GCA_903910495.1 uncultured beta proteobacterium | reverse complement strand
CTGGTAGGGGTCGGTGTCCGGCAGAAAATGGGTGCCGGACACCAGCATGTCGGTGGTGATGGCCAGCTCCATACCCGGCGAAGGCGCCAGCAGCGCGCAATCGTCACCGGGACCGAGGATGGCCTGCGGTGTCGGTCGCGCGAAGAAACGGGCGATCAGGTCGAATTCGGAGGGCATGGAGGAAACCACTTTCAACACAGAGTACACGGAGGCACGGAGTTCACAGAGAAAAGCATAATAGTTCTCGTCTCCGTGGTCTCTGTGGGCTCTGTGTCGAGAGCGCTTAAGCTTTGCGTGCTGCGCGCTTGGCTTCGACTTCGACCGGGCGCAGCTTGGCGGCCAGCTTGTCAAGCACGCCGTTGACGTATTTGTGGCCGTCGGTACCGCCAAAGCTCTTGGTCAGCTCGATGGCCTCGTTGATGATCACGCGATAGGGAGTTTGCGGGTAGCTGGAGAGTTCATAGGCGCCGGCCAGCAAAATACTGGCTTCGACGGGGGAAAGCTCGGCGAACGGGCGGTCGAGGTACACCTGAAGCTGTTCCTGGAGCAGCGCGTGCTGGGCCAGCACACCGTGCAACAGGCCGACAAAGAACTCGCGGTCAGCCTTGTCAAACCCTGAGCTGTCGCGCAGGTGCGCTGCGATGGCGGCCTCGTCGTTGCCGCTCAACTGCCATTGATAAAGACCCTGTAGCGCAAACTCGCGTGCTCTGCGCCGCGGCGACTTGGCCGCCGGCTTGGCTGCGGGTCTGAGCGCATCGGCGGCAGGGGCTTCCGGCTTGATGCTCATGAAGGTTTTTCTCCAATGGCGCGCAGCAGATTGACCATTTCGACCACCGCACGGGCGCAGTCCGCCCCCTTTTCCTGACTGCGTGCCAGCGCCTGGTCGTCGTTTTCGCAGGTCAGGATGCCATTGGCGACAGGAATTCCGGTATCCAGTTGCACCTCCATCACGGCGCGGCAGGAGTCGTTGGAAACCACCTCGAAGTGATAGGTTTCACCGCGGATGACGGCTCCGAGGGCAATCAGCGCATCGTAGCGCTCGCTTTGCGCCATCGTTTGCAGCGTCAGTGGAATTTCGAGTGCACCAGGGACCGTGGCAATCTCGATATCGCCTTCGGCGACGCCCAGTTGCCTGAGTTCGGCGACGCAGGCGGCCAACAGGCCTTCGCCGATCAGCGGATTGAAGCGGCTCATGACAATGCCGACGTGAAGATCAGTGCCGGCAAGGGAGCTTTCGTACTCGAAAATGTTTGCGTAATGGGCCATGTCAGCGCCTTGGGAATGAGTGCGTAGGGTGGGCTCGGCTTATTCGAGTTCGGCGGGTGTAGCAATGTAGCCGGTCACCTCAAGGTCAAAGCCGGTCATGCTCGGCATGCGGCGCGGACTGGAGAGCAGCTTCATTTTGCGTACCCCGAGATCGCGCAGGATCTGTGCCCCGATACCGTAGATGCGTGGATCCCACTTGGCTGCGGGGCGCTGATCCGTGCTCGGCGCACTGAGCGCCGCGAGAATGTCCTGACCTGTTTCGCTGCGCCGCAGCAGCACGATGACGCCGGATTCGGCCCGCGCCAGCGCCTGCTGCGCGAGATCCAGCGAAAACGTGTGACGGCCGCTGCTCGAGTCGAGAAAATCGAGTACGGACAAGGGTTCGTGCACACGCACCAGCGTTTCCCTGTCCGCGGAAATCTCGCCCTTGGTCAGCGCCAGATGGACTTCGTTTGAAGAACGGTCGGTATAGGCGTGCAGCAGAAACTCGCCGTGTGCCGACCTGACCGGTTTGGAGAAGGTCCGCTCGACCAGTGTTTCGTTGCGGCTGCGGAAGTGAATGAGGTCGGCAATGGTACCGATCTTCAGACCATGCTCGCGTGCAAACTCGACCAGATCGGGCAGGCGGGCCATCGAACCGTCGTCCTTGAGGATTTCGCAGATGACCGACGAGGGGTCGAGTCCGGCGATCTGGGCGAGATCGCAACCCGCTTCGGTGTGTCCGGCGCGCACCAGCACGCCGCCGTCCTTGGCGGTGATCGGGAAAATGTGTCCGGGCTGGACGATGTCCTCAGGCCGTGCGTCGCGGGCGACTGCCGCCTGGATGGTACGCGCCCTGTCCTGCGCCGAGATGCCGGTAGTGACACCGCTGGCGGCTTCGATCGAGACCGTGAAGGCGGTGTTGTACGGGCTCTTGTTGTCACGCGCCATCTGCGTCAGGCCGAGTTGTTTGCCGCGCGCTTCGCTGATCGTCAGGCAGACCAGACCACGCGCATTCTTGACCATGAAATTGATCGCTTCGGGCGTAACCATTTCAGCGGCCAGGACAAGATCGCCTTCGTTCTCGCGATCTTCTTCGTCGACGAGGATGACCATGCGTCCGGCACGCAAGTCAATAATGATTTCCTCGATCGGCGAAATTACGGGTGAAGTGCTTTGTGGCGCCATTTATTCATCCTCCTCTGTGTCGGGAGCATCGGCATTGAGCATGCGTTCTACGTAGCGCGCGATCAGGTCGATCTCCAGATTGACTGGGCTGCCCGCCTGCAGCGTACCCAGTGTTGTTGCTTCCAGCGTGTGCGGAATCAGGTTGATCGAAAAACGTGCACCGTTGATCGAATTGGTGGTCAGGCTCACCCCATTGACGGTAATCGAGCCCTTGCGGGCGATGTATCTGGACAAGGATTGCGGTGCGCGGATTTCGAGCAGGCGGTTATCGCCAACAGGATCGAAACGCAATACTTCGCCAACGCCATCGACGTGGCCGGAAACGAGATGGCCGCCGAGACGGTCGGCAAGGCGCAGCGCCTTTTCCAGATTGATTGGACCCGGTTTGTTCAGGCCGATGGTGCACGACAGGGTTTCCGGCGAAACATCGACGGAAAAATGGCTGTCCTGCTTGTCGACGACGGTCAGGCAGACCCCGTTGCAGGCGATCGAATCGCCTTTCGCCACATCGTCAAGGCCAAGACCTCCGGCCTCGACCGTCAGGCGGACCGTAGGTGTGCCATCGTGACGCGGCGTCAGTTCAGTGATATGGCCAATGGCGGCAATGATTCCTGAGAACATAGTGCAGATCAACCGGACGGGAATGGGCAAGGGGCATCATTCTATCACGTTGCCGTTTCGCCCAGCCCGCTGATCTCCCTGCGGCGTTCAGGCCGCCCTGACTGTCGCTCCATTGGCGCTCAAGCGGTTGACCCCGCTCATCAGCGCCTTGATCGAGGCCGTGACGATATTGGCGTCCATGCCTACGCCATAGCATTCGCGCTCGCTGCCGCTCTGTGTCACTTCCATGAAGGCGCACGCCTTCGCGTCGCCGCCTTTGCCCATTGAGCGCTCTTCGTAGCTGCGTACCTGGAGGACGATGCCGAGCTTGCACAAGGCATGGACAGCGGCATCAATCGGGCCGTTGCCTTCGCCGGATAACACATGCGTTTCGCCGCTCATGCTCAGCGTGAGGCGGATGCCTTGCGCTTTGCCGTCCTCGAAAAGATGGTGTTCGATGTAGCTTACGGGATTGCCGGTATCGAGATAGGTCTGAGCGAAAAGCGCCCAGATGTCGGTGGCCTCCATCTCGCCGCCGTGCTTGTCGGTGTAGCGCTGAACCTCGCCGGAAAACTCGACCTGCAGGCGACGCGGCATGACGACGCCGTATTCCGTTTCAAGCAGATAGGCCACGCCGCCCTTGCCGGACTGGCTGTTGATGCGGATCACCGAGTCGTAACTGCGGCCGAGGTCGGCCGGGTCGATCGGCAGATACGGCAGATTCCAGAGCGCATCGGCTTCCTGCGCGGAGAAGCCTTTCTTGATGGCGTCCTGGTGCGAGCCTGAGAAGGCCGTGAACACCAGGTCGCCCACATAGGGATGGCGCGGGTGAATGGGCATTTGCGTACAGTACTCGAAGTGCCGCGCAACGGCGTTGATGTCCGAGAAATCGAGATTCGGCGAAATGCCCTGCGTGTACAGGTTGAGCGCCAGCGTGACCAGGTCGACGTTGCCGGTGCGCTCGCCGCTGCCGAAGAGACAGCCTTCAACGCGGTCGGCCCCGGCCATCAGGGCCAGTTCGGCGGCAGCGATCGCCGTCCCCCGGTCGTTGTGCGGGTGCAGGCTGATGATGATGCTGTCGCGGCGCGCCAGATGGCGGTGCATCCATTCGATCTGGTCGGCGTAGATGTTGGGCGTGGCCATTTCAACCGTGGTCGGCAGATTGAGGATGATCTTGTTGTCCGGCGTGGCACCCCAGGCTTCGCTCACGGCGTTGCACACCTCCAGCGCGAAGTCGAGCTCGGTCGCGGTAAAGTTCTCCGGGCTGTATTCAAGCACCCATTCCGTCCCCGGATTCTCCGCGCAGAGTTGCTTGACGAGTTGGACGGCGGTCACGGCCATATTCACCACCTCGGCCTTGCTCATGCCGAAGACAATCTCGCGGAAGGGTTTCGAGGTGGCGTTGTAGATATGCACGATGGCGCGGCGAGCGCCCTTGAGCGCCTCGAAGGTGCGGCGGATGAGCGCTTCCCGCGCCGGTGCGAGTACCTCGATCGTCACGTCATCGGGAATGTGCCTGCCCTTGATCAGCTTGCGCACGAAGTCGAAATCAGTCTGCGAGGCCGACGGGAAGGCCACTTCGATTTCCTTGAAGCCGACCTCGCACAAGGTCTTGAACATGCGCATCTTGCGCTCGGCGTTCATCGGTTCGAACAGTGCCTGGTTGCCATCACGCAGATCGGTACTCATCCAGATCGGGGCATGGGTAATGGTACGGCTCGGCCACTGGCGATCGGCAATACTGACCGGCGGGAAGGCGGTATATTTGCTGGCTGGATTTTTCAACATGATGGCGGACTCCTGATGTCGGGGCAAAGGCTTGTTCGGTACAGGAATCATAGCCGAACCTGCCCGGCAGGTGCTTGCGTTTTAAAGCGGTAAAATCGAATAGATCAGCACAAAATTGCTATAATAAGAATAAATAAGAAAATATATAGCTCATATATTGGAATAATAGGAATAACATGCAAATCGATCGCTTTGACCGGCAGATTCTGCAGGTGTTGCAGGAAGACGGACGCATCAGCAATCAGGATCTGGCCGACCGCATCGGCCTTTCTCCCTCGCCCTGCCTGAGACGGATGCGTACGCTCGAAGAAGCGGGAATCATCACCGGCTACCGTGCGCTGCTTGATGCCAAGTTACTCGGTTATACCCTGATCGCGCTGATCTACATCTCGATGGACAAGCACACGCCCGAACGCTTCGAGCACTTCGAAAAGGAAATCAGGAAAATCCCCGAAGTGCTTGAATGTCTGCTCATTACCGGGCAGGACGCCGATTATCAGATCAAGGTTTTCGTCAAGGACATGGATGCTTTCCAGGAGCTTCTGCTCAACCGCATCACGCGCATCCAGGGCGTGACCGGCGTGCATTCGAGCTTCGTGTTGCGCCGGGTGGTCGACAAGACGGCCTTGCCGGTGTGATGCCGATCAGTAGTGGCGGGTACATCAGAATCCACCGCAGAGATGCCCCTGAGGAAATCCCCTTGTGGGACGCGGAGGCGCAGAGATTACGCAGAGAAAAGCGAAGAATTTCCGGTTTTGCCCTTCTCTGCGACTCTGTGATGGGTTTTGCAGTAAATGTGATTTGCCCTGTGCGCTATTGCCTGTTCAGTGTTGCCTGAGCACATCCAGTATCCGGTAGGCCTTGCCGTCCAGATTCAGTCTGTACGGATATCCACGCCCCGAATTAAAAGCGCTCGCCCTCGTGCAGGTAGCGCCACTGTCCGGCCGGCAGTTTGCCGAGCGATACGCTACCGATGCGGATGCGCTTGATGCTCATCGCGCGCAGGCCGACCAGTTCGCACATGCGCTGAATCTGGCTCTTTCTGCTTTCGTGCAGGACAAAGCGCAACTGCTCTTCGCTTTGCCAGGATACCTGCGCCCGCTTGAGCTTGACCTCGTCGAGCGCGAGCCCATGATTGAGCAACTGCAGGCCGTCGGGCGCCAGTTCGCCCTGTACGCGCACCTGGTATTCCTTTTCCAGTCGTGTTTCGTCGCCGGTAATACGGCGGGCAACACTGCCTTCCTGGGTGAACACCAGCATGCCCGTTGCTTCGGCGTCGAGCTTGCCGGCCTGGGCCAGACCGCGCAGATGGCTGGCCTTGAAGGTGATTCGGGTGGTGTCTTCCGCCCAGCGGTTTTCAGCGCTGATCTGCGGCAGGGCAGCGGCAACGCCGTCCTCCATTTGCCCGGCTGTCGTTTCGAGCGGCTTGTTGAAGACGATGGTCACACTCTCTGTCAGGTGCTGGCGCGCCTCTTTGCTGATCTCGATGCGTGCATTGGGGTGTACCCGTGTGCCGAGCGTGGTAAGCACCACGCCATCGACGCGTACCCAGCCGTTTTCAATCCATTCATCTGCTTCGCGCCGCGAACACTGAGCCATCTCGCTGATGCGCTTGGCCAGACGCGGCGGTTCGTTGAGCGGGCGGCGCGGCGCGGCTGCCGGCAGCGGTGGCGGCAAAGGTGGAGCGGTACGGCCCTCCTCGGGGGACTGTCGAGATGACGGGCTACGCCCGCTCTCAGGGCGGGAGGGCGGGAAGGCGCGTGCGCCCGTGCTGCGGGCAATGCCGCGCCTGGGATAGGCCTTGGAGGTCTGGGCGCCGTCTGGTGCTCGCGCGGGCGGCGCCTGCTTGGTCAGCGCCGTTGCTTTCGCCGTGGCGTGCGCGCTTGCGCGGAGTGGCCGCATGTCAGTTGTGTCCGTCTTGTTCATGTTCGCCGCTTCGGCACGCACAGTTTTTGCCGCGAGGCTGCCGGCGCGCTGGGCGACAGACTGTTTTGCCGCCTTGAACCCGCCGCGAACCGGCTTGCGCGACGGTGATCTGGCGTGTTCAGCCGCGCTTTCCGGGGCGGGCTTGGCAGGTAATTTCAGGATAGGACGGGACGGGGGACGAGGCATGGCGGCAGACTTTCCGGTTCAATAGCCAACCAGTTTACGCCAGTCGGTAACAGAAGCGGCAGCAAATCGCTACGCCGGGTGCAATTTAAGTGTTGGAGGAGTTCATTCTGAAGCAGGGTGCGCAACGCTTGGCGATTCATGCACTGCTGCCACTGGGTTGCCGGCTCTGTACAAGGGCATTTGAGCCCAAGGCCCCGTTGCCTGCGGAGCACGCTTCATTCGGTCGCATGCGCGGGAACGACAGATTCGGATAAATCAGCGCTCCCTTAGTTTCTGCTTCACGCGTTGTGCAGAATGTCCTTTTAACCATTTTCGTGCTCTTCCCTGATCCTGAAATCAATTACGATTTTCTATTTTTTTACACAAATAAACAAAAACCACTGAAATATATTAAATTACTGATTTATATTCAATTTAAATTGTTGGGTTTGCATCGAGAGTCGCGTCTCAGCTAATCCGAGTGATGGAAATCATCTAGAATCTATGGAACAAACTCAAGAAGCGGATCATGAGCCTTACTATAACCCGTCCCGATGATTGGCATCTGCACCTGCGCGACGGCGCAGCGCTTGCTGCCGTTCTGCCGCATTCCGCGCGCCAGTTTGCCCGCGCCATCATCATGCCGAACCTGCGTCCGCCGGTAACGACAGTGGCCGCGGCAGCCGAATATCGCCAGCGCATTCTCGCCGCCTTGCCTGCGCGAATGAGCTTCGAGCCCCTGATGACGCTTTATCTCACCGACAACACGCCGGCTGACGAAATCCGCCGCGCGGCAGACAGCGGATTCGTCAAGGCGATCAAACTCTATCCGGCGGGGGCGACGACCAATTCCGATGCCGGCGTCACCAGCCTGGTCAAGTGTGATGCGGCGCTGGCCGAAATGGAAAAACTCGCAATGCCACTGCTTGTTCATGGCGAGGTGACCGATCCGGCGATCGACATTTTTGACCGCGAGAATGTCTTCATCGATACCGTGCTGCAGCCCTTGCTGGCGCGCCGACCGGGGCTGCGCGTGGTATTCGAGCACATCACGACCAGCGCTGCGGCAGACTTTGTCGTGGCGGCCGGGGCCAATGTGGCGGCGACGATCACGGCGCATCATCTGCTCTATAACCGCAATGCCATTTTTACCGGAGGTCTCCGTCCCCACTACTACTGTCTGCCAGTATTGAAGCGCGAGACGCATCGTACGGCGCTGGTCCGGGCGGCGACCTCCGGCAGCAGCAAGTTCTTTCTCGGTACCGATTCAGCGCCGCATGCCTGTGGCACCAAAGAAGCGTCATGCGGCTGTGCCGGGTGCTATACGGCGCACGCCGCACTGGAGCTCTACGCCGAAGCCTTTGCTGCGGCCGGTGCGCTTGACAGGCTGGAAGCCTTTGCCAGTTTCAACGGCCCTGATTTCTACCGCCTGCCGCGCAATACCGGCAAAGTGACACTGGAAAAGCAGGCGTGGCTTGTTCCTCAGGCGTACGATTTTGCCGCTGGCGACAGGCTGGTACCCTTGTGTGCCGGCGAATCATTGAGTTGGAAGCTGGTTTCCTGAATCTCGATGTGATTGCTTTGTGAGGCTTGCCATGTTCTTTTCCGGATTCGTGCCCAGAATACTGCCCCTGCTCCTGTTGCCGTTTCTTGCCGCGTGTTCCGATCAGCGTGCGACGTTCGAGATCAAGGGCAGCGCCCACGCCTTGAGCCTGATCCGGGTCACCGGGATGCCGTGGGAGAAAACGGCGAAATATTCGATCGTCGCGGCGCGCATGCCCGACTGCATGCGCCGGCATTTGATGTCGGAGGCCAGCCCTGACGCCAGGGTGGAGATTTACTCACCCGGCAACGAGGCCTGGATTCTAAAGCAGGACGGGAGACTGTTCGTGACTGAAACGCGTACCTGCGAAGGCTTTGCCCGGCTCGACAAGGTTCCGGAAGGCGGCATGGGGCCGCTGATGGGAAGCTTCGAGATGCGCAATGACACACTGGTGTTTACTGCCGCGCCCCGAATGGAACCTCCCCCGCTGCCGGCGCCGTCTCCGGCACCTGCAACAAGCTGATCTGCTTGCCGCGACAGCGTATAATGGCAGCGGGAAGTCGGCCAGGCAACCGCTGGGCAAAGGGCGCAAGCCTCAGCCGAGAGGAAAGTCCGGGCTTCGCAGAGCAAGATGCCGGTTAACGACCGGGCACCGTGAGGTGACGGAAAGTGCAACAGAGAATAGACCGCCGATGGCCGAAAGGGCTTGTCGCCGCAAGGCGACAAAGTCCCTTGTGTTGAGCAGGGAGACCTGCTTGACCGGATCAGGCAAGGGTGAAACGGCGCCTCAGCGAAAGCTGGGGCGGTTGGACTTGGGTCCGGCGCCCCGGTGAAAACCGGGGTGGTCGGGCGAGAGCCCGACCGAGGTAAGAGCTCACCGCGGACGTGGTAACACGGACGGCATGGCAAACCCCATCTGAAGCAAGGCCAAATAGGGAAGCGCATGGCGTGGCTCGCGCCGCTTCCGGGTAGGCTGCTTGAGCGTACTGGCAACAGTGCGCCTAGAGGAATGGTTGTCCACGACAGAACCCGGCTTAACGACCGGCTTCCCACCTTATTTTTCGCCGGGCGTTGCCTGCCTGGCCTTGATCCTTGCCATGCCGAGGGGCTGAGGACCGGGTGCTATAATCGCCCGTCGCCCAACTTCCGCACACAGACTCCCGGCATGGCGTTATTTACTCTCGGCATCAATCACCGCACGGCGCCGCTCTCGGTTCGCGAGCAACTGGCGTTCCACGCCGAAGAACTGCGGCGGGCGCTGACCGATCTGGCGAGTGGTGGGCGGGTACTCGAGGCGGCGATTCTGTCGACCTGCAACCGCACCGAACTCTATTGCCAGGCCGATACGCCGCAGGTGGTCAGCCAGTGGCTGGCGGATTACCGCCGCGTGTCCGGACACGAAATCGAGCCCTATCTCTATACCTATCTGGATCGCAACGCCGTGCGCCACGCTTTTCGCGTCGCCAGCGGGCTCGATTCGATGGTCCTCGGAGAGCCGCAGATTCTTGGCCAGATGAAGGATGCCATGCGTATCGCCCGCGAGGCCGGTACGCTCGGCACAACCCTGCACAAGCTGTTCCAGAATTCCTTTGCCGTGGCCAAGGATGTGCGCTCGACGACGGCGATCGGGGCCAATATCGTGTCGATGGCAGCGGCGACCGTGCGTCTGGCTGAGCGCATCTTCGAGCGTATTGCCGAGCAGCGCATCCTGTTTATCGGCGCCGGGGAAATGATCGAGTTGTGCGCCACTCACTTTGCCGCGCAGAAACCGAAACAAATCGTCATCGCCAACCGGACGATTGATCGTGGACGCGCCCTGGCCGATCGTTACGGGGCCCTGGCGATTCGTCTGGAAGAAGTCGGTGAGCGTCTGGCTGAATTCGATATCGTCGTTTCCTGTACCGCCAGCCAGTTGCCGATCCTCGGGCTGGGGTTGGTCGAGCGCGCCGTCACGGCGCGCCGTCACCGCCCGATGTTCATGGTCGATCTGGCCGTGCCGCGCGACATTGAAGTCGAAGTCGGCGAACTGGACGATGTTTTTCTATATACCGTCGATGACCTGGCGCAGGTCGTCGAGTCCGGGCTGGAATCAAGGCAGGCAGCGGTCGCCGATGCCGAGATGATCGTGGACACGCGCGTCGACAGTTTCCTGCTCTGGCTGCAAACGCGCGAGAGCGTGCCGGTGATCCGTTCGCTGCGTGATTCCGCGGAACGTACCCGCCGGCATGAAATGGAACACGCGCTCAAACTGCTGGCCAAGGGCGAGGACCCGGCGAGCGTGCTGGAGCAGTTCTCACAGCGCCTGACCAACAAGTTCCTGCATGCGCCGACGCAGGCACTGAATCAGAGCGAAGGCGACCGCAGCGAATTGCAGGCCATCGTTTCGCGCCTGTTCCACCTTCATTCCGGTTGACATGAAACAAAGCATACGCGACAAACTTGAGAATCTCGTCGGCCGTCTGGACGAACTGGATCGTATCCTGTCCAGCGGCGAGGCCACGCGCGACATGGATCAGTATCGAAAGCTGACGCGCGAGCATGCCGAGCTCGGCCCCGTGGTGGCCCTTTACAAGAGCTGGCAGCAGGCCGATGCCGATCTGCAGTCGGCGCTTGAAATGATGGGCGATCCGGAAATGAAGGAGCTGGCCGAGGTGGAAATGAAATCGGCCAGGGAGCGCCTGCCCGAAATCGAGATCGAGTTACAGAAGCTGCTGCTGCCCAGGGATGACAACGACGAGCGCAATGTCTTTCTGGAAATCCGTGCCGGAACGGGCGGTGACGAGTCGGCGTTGTTTGCCGGCAACCTCTTTCGCATGTACACGCGCTTTGCCGAACGGCAGCGCTGGCAGGTCGAAGTCGTTTCGGCGAATGAATCGGAAGTTGGCGGCTACAAGGAAGTCATCGCGCGCATCGTCGGCAGCGGCGTTTATTCGAAACTCAAGTTCGAGTCGGGCGGCCACCGCGTGCAGCGCGTGCCGGAGACCGAAGCGCAGGGCCGCATCCACACCTCGGCGTGCACCGTCGCGGTGATGGCGGAAGCCGACGAACTCGCCGACGTGCACATCAACCCGGCGGAAATCCGCATCGATACTTTCCGCGCCTCGGGTGCCGGGGGGCAGCACATCAACAAGACCGATTCGGCGGTGCGTATCGTGCATCTGCCGACCGGCATCGTCGTTGAATGCCAGGATGGGCGTTCGCAGCACAAGAACAAGGCGCAGGCCATGTCGGTGCTGGTGGCGCGCATCAAGGACGCGCAGGAACGCGAGCAGCACGCGAAAATCGCTTCGGAACGCAAGAGCCTGATCGGCAGCGGCGACCGTTCCGAGCGCATCCGCACCTACAACTTCCCGCAGGGGCGGGTGACCGACCATCGCATCAACCTGACGCTGTACAAGATCGACTCGATCATGGACGGGGAACTTGACGAACTGGTCGGCGCCTTGTCCGCCGAGCACCAGGCCGAACTGCTGGCGGCACTGGCCGGTCCGGAGTAGGGGCAGATCGTGAGGATGGGTGAGGCCTGGCGCCAGGCCGGTCAGCGCATTGACCGGCTGGACGCGCGCCTGTTGCTGGAGCGGGTTTGTGCCTGCACACACGCCGATCTGATCGCGCATGGCGAGCGTGAACTGACGCCGGAGCATTGTGCGCAGTTCGAAGCACTGCTGTCGCGGCGAGCCGCTGGCGAGCCACTGGCTTATCTGCTGGGCAGCGCCGATTTCTACGGACTTGAATTTGCCGTTTCTCAGGCGGTGCTGATACCACGGCCCGATACCGAAGTGCTCGTGGATCAGGCACGCGCACGGGCGCAGGAATTCCGCGCCGCGCGCATTGTTGACCTCGGTACCGGTTCGGGCATTGTCGCCATCCTGCTGGCGCGGCTCTGCCCGTCGGCAACGCTGACGGCGGTTGACCTGTCGGCGGCCGCGCTCGAGGTGGCACAGGCCAATGCCGCACGGCATGGCGTGCACATCCGCTTTCTCGAAGGCGACTGGTACGCGCCGCTGGGCGATGAGCGCTTTGACCTGATCGTTTCCAACCCGCCCTATGTCGCCGCTGGCGATCCTCACCTGCAGCACAACGGTCTGCCCTTTGAACCGCCACTGGCCCTCTGCGACGGGGTGGTCGGT
>CAIVZW010000551.1 GCA_903910495.1 uncultured beta proteobacterium | reverse complement strand
CTGCCTGTTTTCCAATGCCCGAGAAGGCATGGGCGCAAGCCTGGCCTACGGCGTCGCGCAGACACCTGACGCTGACGGCTGGCTGATTGCGCTCGCCGACATGCCCCTGGTGGCCAGCGCAGATGCCCTGCGCATCGCCGATGCGCTGCGCACTGGCGCCTCTATTGCCGTTCCGGTTTCGTCCGGGCAACGCGGCCATCCCGTGGGCTTCGCAAAAGGGTTTGGCGCCGAGTTGAAGGCGCTGGGCGGCGATCAGGGCGCGCGTTCCATTCTGGTCAGCCACCCTGGCGACATCATTGAGATCGCGGTCAGCACGGCCAGTAACTGGCTCGATGTCGACAGTACTGACGATCTCGTGCGGGCCAGGCAATTGTTCAAGCGGCCCTGAACTCTCAGCGAGTAGTCAGTCCACTGTAATGGCCGTAATCAGCGGCGCGGCAATGCGTTTGTAGTCCTGTGAATTCAGCACGATTGAGGTATCAAGCTGGCCGGCGTTAAAAGCGATTTCCTGATGGTCGTCAAGCAGTTTGGGGTCGACGACCAGCTTGACGTTCGGCCAGAATGAAAACGGCGGAACTGCACCCATGACGCACCCGGTCAGTTTCGTCGCCGCATCAGAGGACACCAGTGTTGCTTTCTTGCCGCCCACCGCCTGGCCCAACTTCCTGAAATCGACTTTACGGTTACCGGAAAGAACGGCCAGAACGAACACCTCCGGCAGCTCCTTGACATGGCATAGCATGGCCTTCGCGCCCTGTCCGGGCAAGGTTCCCCGAATTTCCGCAACCTTCTCCGAACTGCCTTCGGCGGGGTGGTGGATGACGCGAAAGCGCGCGCCTTCCTGCCTTAACCACTCATTCAGTTTGTTGAACATCATGCACGGCCCCTGACGAAAATACGACCGGCTACCACCCGTAAAAACGTTTCCAGACCTCGACCGAGCCGTCATCGGTCAACGCGCAATACTCCGGAAACTGTGCCCCCGTTGCACACGCGTGATTCGGAATGATGCGAAGAAGCGTCCCGACAGGGAAGCGTGACGCGATACCGGAATCTGCCGTACCTTCGCGGGACACGATGCCATGTTCCTGATTCGCGCCGCTCATCACGTATCCGGGCAGAACCGTTCCATCAAGGGCACAGACCTGGCCAAAGCCGAAATCGCGTTTCTGTTTCGCCGTACCACGATCACGGCTCATGGCCATCCAGCCGGCATCGACGATGGCCCAGCCCTTGTCGATCTGGTGACCGATTACCGTGGTCAGAACACTCAGCGCGATCTCATCCATACGGCATACGCCGACGTTATGCATGACCAGATCGAAGAACACGTAGACGCCTGCACGGACCTCGGTCACCCCGTCGAGATGCCTCGCGGTGAGTGCCGTCGGCGTCGATCCGACGCTGACGCCCGGACAAGCCATGCCTGCCGCGCGCACATGCTGCGCAGCGCGAACGCATCCGGATCTTTCCTGCTCGGCCATCGATTCAAGGGCCTCGGGCGTATCCAGCTCATAGCTCGACCCGGCGTGGGTCATCACCCCGCCGAGCCTCATTCCGCCTGCAGTCAGGATACGTGCCACGGCCAGGAGCTGGTGTGTATCGTCCGGCTTGATTCCCGACCGGTGACCGTCACAATCGACCTCGATCCAGACCTCAAAGACTTCACCGTGT
>CAIVZW010000550.1 GCA_903910495.1 uncultured beta proteobacterium | reverse complement strand
CTGCCTGTTTTCCAATGCCCGAGAAGGCATGGGCGCAAGCCTGGCCTACGGCGTCGCGCAGACACCTGACGCTGACGGCTGGCTGATTGCGCTCGCCGACATGCCCCTGGTGGCCAGCGCAGATGCCCTGCGCATCGCCGACGCGCTGCGTGCCGGTGCCGCCATCGCCGTTCCGGTTTTGCTCGGGCAACGCGGCCATCCCGTGGGCTTCGCTAAAGGGTATTGCGCCGAACTGAAGGCGCTGAGCGGCGATCACGGCGCGCGTTCCGTTCTGGCCAGCCACCCCGGCGACATCGTCGAGATCCCGGTCAGCACGGCCAGTAACTGGCTCGATGTCGACAGTGCTGACGATCTCCTGCGCGCCAGGCAATTGTTCAAGCGGATCTGAATGCCCGGGCTGGGCTGTAAATAACACCGGCGGGATACGCGGAGTCAGTCCACGGTAATGGCTGTGATCAATGGCGTGGCGATGCGTTTGTAGTCCTGTGCATTGAGCACGATTGAGGTATCGAGCCGGCCGGCGTTAAAAGCGATTTCCAGATGGTCGTCAAGCAGTCTGGGGTCGACGACCAGCTTGACGTTCGGCCAGAATGAAAACGGCGGAACTGCACCCATGACGCACCCGGTCAGTTTCGTCGCCGCATCAGAGGACACCAGTGTTGCTTTCTTGCCGCCCACCGCCTGGCCCAGCTTCCTGAAATCGACTTTGCGGTTACCGGACAACACGGCCAGAACGAACACCTCCGGCAGTTCCCTGACCTGGCACAACATGGCTTTCGCGCCCTGTCCGGGCAAGGTACCTCGAATCTGTGCAACCTTCTCCGAACCGCCTTCGGCGGGATGATGGATGATGCGAAAGCGTGCGTGTTCCTGACTTAGCAGCTCATTCAGCTTGTTGAATATCATGCACTAACCCTGGTGAAAATACGACCGGCTACCAGCCGTAAAAACGTTCCCAGACCTCGACCGAGCCGTCATCTTTCAATGCGCAATACTCCGGAAATTGCGCCCCCGTTGCACACGCATGATTCGGAATGATGCGAAGAAGCGTCCCGACGGGGAAGCGCGACGCGATGCCGGAATCTGCAGTACCTTCATGGGACACGATGCCATGTTCCTGATTCGCGCCGCTCATCACGTATCCGGGCAGAACCGTTCCATCAAGGGCACAGACCTGGCCAAAGCCGAAATCGCGTTTCTGTTTCGACGTGCCTCGATCACGGCTCATGGCCATCCAGCCGGCATCAACAATGGCCCAACCCTTGTCGATCTGGTGACCGATTACCGTGGTCAGAACACTCAGCGCGATCTCATCCATCCGGCACACGCCGACGTTATGCATGACCAGGTCGAAGAACACATAGACGCCCGCACGAACCTCCGTCACTCCATCGAGATTTCTCGCGGCCAGTGCCGTCGGCGTCGATCCGACGCTGACGCCCGGACAAGCCATGCCTGCCGCACTGATATGCTCCGCGGCGCGAACGCAGCCGGATCTTTCCTGCTCGGCCATCAATGCAAGGGCTTCGGGCGTATCCAGCTCGTAGCTCGACCCGGCGTGCGTCATCACCCCGCCGAGCCTCATTCCGCCTGCAGTCAGGATACGTGCCACGGCCAGGAGCTGGTGTGTATCGTCCGGCTTGATTCCCGACCGGTGACCGTCACAATCGACCTCGATCCAGACCTCAAAGACTTCACCGTGT
>CAIVZW010000549.1 GCA_903910495.1 uncultured beta proteobacterium | reverse complement strand
TCTGCGGCGATCCGGCCTGGGATCCGGATTTCAACACTGCCGACCTGCCGATCCTGATGCCGATGTCACGCATGGACAGCCGCTATGCCAGACATTTCACCGGCAAACGGGACTGAAGCGGAGAAGCCGAATGACCAAGCTTCAGATGCAGTTGGTGGCGCTGTCCAGTTTTGGCGCTGACGGACGCCGTAACCTGGCCTCGGCCTATGCGTATGAAACAACACTGGGAGGTAGCATTGACTTCACTCGTTGAAATTATCGCTGCCCCTCGTCTGCTCCTCGGCCAGAGCGGTCATTCGTCCAAGACCCATTGAGTGACAAGTGTCTCACGGTTAGCGGACCTTCGATCCAATGGGCTGGTGAAGGTCAGCTTCCCGATCCGACGACCTCACACTGCCGAACACGGGCAGGCGGCTAGAACCGCCCCGCGTCGAGTTTTCCCGGCAGTTCGGCCTTCACTTCTTCAAACCGCAGGATGCGTTTGCCCTGATGGTCGCGCATGAACTCTTCCGCGTCGGCACGGCTGGCCAGCGGGATCAGTTCATGTCCCATCGGCCCCAGCACATCGGAGCCGATGACGTACCATGCCGTGCGCGCATCGATGCGTTTGAGCTCGTAATACTCGGTGACCCCGATGCGCGCGATGTCCTGTGCGCTATGACCTTTCGCGTAGCGCGGCATCTCGAACAGGTACTTGAACATGTCCTTGGCGCCGTCAAAGTGGTGCGCACAACCATCGCGATACACCACCGTGGCGATCCAGTGCGGATATTTCGATACCACCATGCCGCACACCGGGCACAGGTCGCGCGGCGCGGGATCTGGGTAGGTCGCGCTGTCCGCCTCGGCCGAAAGGGCCAGGGCGAACAGCAGCGCAGCGAGCAGGTGGCGCATCAGCCGGGTTTCTTCATCATCTGTTGACGGCGCTCTTCACGTTTCTTGCGAATCATCAGCGTGTCCTGGGCTAGGTCGGCGTAGCTGGCGGTCAATGCGGCGGAAAAATTCCCGAGTTCGCCACCGCTCTTTGCCTGCGCAGCCTGTGCTGATGCCTGACTGCCAAACGACACCTTGCTGCGTTTGGTCATAACGCCGGGGGTGCTGCCGCCGATCAGGTAGGTGGCCTGATCGACATTGATCAGTGGTTTGACGGCGTCCACGCTGCCGTTGTCCGGCGCGTAGATGGCTTTCGGATCGCGGTCCAGATTGATCGCCAGCGAGATCGCCAGGCAGTGGATGGAACAGGTGCCATCGACCAGATCGTCGGCATACTGCACCAGATGCCGGGCGTGGTGGTACTGGGTGCGATCCATGCCGCAATACGGACATTTCGGGTACTTCTTCAATTCGTTTTCCAGCGGATTGGCATCTTTCGGGGTTTTCGGAATGAACTGGGTCGGCGTGCCATCGCCTTCGCAGGTGACCGCGGCGTGCGCGGAAACGGCCGTCATCGCTGCGGCGGCCAGGGGGAGTTTCAACATGTCTCGACGTTTCATCAACTTCTCCTCAAGAAAAAATGCTGCTCACAGGTGCAGCATGACCTGAAAAAACTTGTATCCCGCCCAGATGGCTTGTAGCCCCAGGCCGATCACCAGCAGCCCGGCGGCACGGCGCAGCCAGATCATTGCTTGCCCACCGAGCGTGTGCGCCAAGCCACCCGCCAGCGCCATCGCCGGCACAGTCCCCAGACCGAAGGCAAACAGCCAGGCCGCACCGATGGCGACAGACGGCGCGGTCGCCGCCTTCAGTGTCAGCGAGAACACCAGCGCACAGGGCATCATGCCGTTGAAGAGTCCGGCAAGGCTAAACCTCAAGAGCGTGCGCACCAAGCGCTCCGATGGCGTTGCGATCTCCACAGCGCAGCAAGATGCGTGTGGCTTGCGCATCAACGTCCACATCCCGGCAACAACCACTCCGAGGCCTGCGGCGACATACAACACCGCCTGCGCCAGCCCGATCTCGCCGGTCAACACGATTGCTTGTCCGATGACTGCTGCCAGCGCGCCGAGCAAGGTGTAGGCCAGCACGCGGCCCGCGTGGTACCCCAGATGCGGACGCAGCATCCGGGCCAGCGGTTGGCAACGGCTTACGGCGCAGCCGCGCCCGACGAACAATCCGCCGACCAGCGCACCGCACATCGTCCAGCAATGCCCGGCACCGGTCAGACCGACCATGAACGCCAGAGGTAGGGTCAGCTCAGCGTCCATCGAGCAGTTCCAGTACTTTGCGTTCGAACACCTCCGGTGTTGCCTCGCCGACGATCTTGCCGCGCACCACGCCGTGCCGATCCACCAGCCAAGTGATCGGCAAGGCCTTAACGCCATAAGCGCGTGCCGTTGCGCCCTCGGTATCTAGTAAAACCGGATAGTTGATGCCGAGCGGATCGACAAAGCGCCGCACGGTGTCGACGTCCTGCGCCACGTTGACGGCCAGAATTTCCAACCCACGTTCGTGCAGACGCGCATACACCGGCTGCAACTCGGCCATTTCCCTGCGGCAGTAGGGACACCAGTCGGCCCAGAAGCGGATCGCCACCACCTGGCCGGAAACCCCGCCCGGTACGGCCAGCGTACCGCCGGAAAGCCGTTGCAACTGGAATGGGGGGGCAGGCTGGCCGTTTTGTGGCGCGAGCGTGTCGGGCTTGCCGCACGCGGCCACCAGCAGAATCAGGACCAGACAGGAAAGAACGCGCATCACAGCACCAGATTCGAACGTTGCAGGTAGATCAGCACCGCCAGCCCAAACAGGCCGAGTGCGGCGACCGAGGTTTTTGCCAGACGCCGTGCCACGCGCGGTGCGGCGGCGCGCAGGCTGTCGGCGCGCACGGCGGCGGCCAGTCCCGCGCCGATGCCGGTCGCCGTGCCGAGAAACAGCAGTGGATACAGCACCCAACCGGCATAGCCGTGCTCGGCCTGCAACAGGCAGAACGGGCAATGATGATTCGGCTCTTCGTAGATATAGGGCGAGATGAAAGCCACCACGGCCGCCAGCGCCAGCGGCAGATGCACGGCGGCGAGCAGGCCGAAGCTGCGGCCGAGGCGACCGCGTGCGATGAACAGCGCACCCACCGCCAGCGTCAGCAACCCGCCGCCGAAGAACGCCGGACGGGCGATGTTCAACGGCAGTGCCACAAGCTCATGCCCCACACCGTCTGCCGCTGGACCGAACAGGCTGCCGCAGCAGGAGGTGATCACTGCCGGATTCAGGTTCAGGTAGTACAACCAGAGCAACACCGCCTGCGCCAGCGCCAAGGGGGCCAGCACCAGCAGCAGGCGGTATTTACCGCGCATCAGCGGCGTATCCCAGCCCAGGCTGTCGAGATGGTTCAGCACCAGCCAGGCGGCGGCGAGGAAAAAACCGGCGAGCAGGGTCAACAAGGCCGGCATGCCCCAGGCATTGACCTTGAGGCTGCCCACGGCGCACATCGCGCCGGTGAAGAACGGCGCCATCGCATCGGCGTTTTGCACAAACAAGGCCAGCGCTGGCAACCCGATTAGCAGGGACAGGCCGACCAGCGTCGACACCAGATAGGTGCGCCGCTCCAGAGCGATCTGATGCTCGCTGCCGCTGGCCGGATTCCAGTGTCGCAACAGGTGCAGCGCGAATGCGCCGGAAGCCAGCAACATCAGCGCATTCAGGCTGGACGCCAGCAACAGGGCGAGTGCGGCGGGTTGCAGGATCATTGTTCCGTCACCTGCCCATCGCGAATCTCCAGCACCCGTTCCACCAGTCCGAATTCAAAGACCAGCGGATCGTGGCTGGACAGGATGACGCTGCGACCTTGCGCGCGCAGATCGGCGAAGATGGCCAGGATCTGGCGCGACAACGCGCTGTCCAAATGGGCGGTCGGCTCGTCGGCGAGGATCACCTTGGGGTCGTTGATCAGCGCGCGTGCGATGGCTACCCGTTGTGCTTCGCCGCCGGACAGCCATTGCGCCGGGGTTTCAGCGCGCCCGCCCAGGTCAAAACCATCCAGCAATTGCCGCGCCCGCGCCCGCACTTCGGCGTAGGGCCGCCCGGTCGGCGTGGCCGGCAGCATGACGTTTTCCAGAACCGACAGGCCGCGAATCAACTGGAACTGCTGGAACACGAAACCGAAGGTGGCGCGGCGCAATTCGGTCAGGAAGCGTTCCGGCAAGGCCGAAATGTCGCGCCCGTCGAGACGCACACGGCCACGGCTCGGCCGCGTCAGGCCGCCGATCAGACCCAGCAGGGTGGTCTTGCCGGAACCACTCGGCCCGCGCAACGCGGTCACGCGACCGGGTTCGATCGCGACGCTGACCTCGCGCACGGCCTCGAATGCATTCGGCTGGCCGGGATTGAAGGTCTTGCTGACTTGTAGCAGTTCGATCATGGCGCCTCACTCCCGCATCACTTCGTCGGGGTCCAGCGTCGCCGCACGCCAGACCGGTGCGACCGTTGCGGCGACATAGGGCAACACGGTAAGGAAGAACAAGGTGGCAATCTGCGCCACATCGACTTGTGGCGCCAGTCCGAACTTCGGATACAGCACCGACCAGCCCTTCAACACGGCAGTAAACAAGGGCGCGTCGGCATAGAACACATGCAGCCAAGCCAGCCCGTAGCCGGTCAGGAAAGCCGTGATCGAAAGCAGCGTACCCTCCCACAATTTCATCCGCAGCACGTCGCCGGTATCCCAGCCGACCGCTTTCAGGATGCCGATTTCGCGCCGCTCTTCGGCCGACAGGCCGGTGGCCTTGTCCCAGGCCAGCAGGGCAAAGGCGAGCACAAGAGTCGACAGAACGGTGAGCAACACGCCCTGCCGCCAGTTGAACGCGGCCTCATAGGTGCGGCGCATCTCCTCACGCGCGACGACCCGCGCGCCGGGGAGTCGATCCAGCACTTTCTCCGCCACCTTGCGCACCTCGGCCGGATTCGACACGCTCAGGATCACGTCGGTAAAGCGCCCCAGCTCGATACCGAAAAAGGCACGGAAATCGGCCGGATTGACGCGCATCAGATCGGCGCTGACCAGCCCCGACTCGGCCTCAAATATCCGGCTGATGTTGAATGCAAAGGGCTTCCCGTCGAATCCTCGCAGCGACAGCACGTCGCCTATGGCCAGCCCGGCGGCGCGCGCCAAGGCGTTGCCAATCTCGATCTGGCCGGGTGCGGGCGGCTCATCGTTCGGTACCAGCAAAGTGTAATTGGCCTGTGCCGCAGGATCGTAGTGATAGCCCCACAAGCGCCCTTGCACCGAACGTACACCGCGCAGGCCGCGTAACGAATCGAGCCAGTCCTGCGGCATCAGCTCATGCCGCCCGGCGGTCAGCCGCTGCACCACGAGTTCCGGCGCATCGGCCAGCAGCAGACGCGCCTCGCGGCGCAGGGCATCGCCGTACAGGACGACGGAAGCGAGCAGGAAGACCAGCAGGGTATAGACCAGGAACAGTCCGAGATTGCGCCCGCACCGGCGCCGCAGATTCGCCACCGAAAAATCGATCAGGCTGCGCTGGCGTTCGAACCAGACGTTGTGCAGCGAACTCATAGCTGCGTCATCATCGGGGTGGCATCAATGAGCCTGCTGGAAAATGCTCCAGCGCCATGGGGTGGTCCTGAAATGCCGCATGCCGGTCGGCCTGACTGGGATGGCGGGTATAGCGTGCCTCGGTAAACAGCGCCGGATCCGTCAATTGGTTCGCCTGCACTACTGCACGTGCCGAAGAGGTCTGGGCAGCATGGCGTTCAACCAAGCGCTGGCGATCAAGAATCAACAGCGTCCACGCCAAGACGATCACCCCAAGTATCCAGGCCGCGGCGGTCGAGCCACGTAAGTTGTATCTTGCTGTCATGTCTTGCTTCACTCGAATTAGGCCGCGCCCACATACATCAGCGAATAATAATGCAATGTTTTCTTCCTTGGTGCGACAAATTATCGCTCCAAGGTCAGTGTCGGGGTTAGGATGTGCGTAATCGATGTTGTGGGACCATTAGCAGCGTATGGGAAGAATGAGTGCGCCAACCGCCAAAATGCCATCTGGCATATTTTGCAGTTTTATGGTCATTATCGAAGCATTGCTGACTTGAATTAACTTGTGGGTTGGATGAACGCTTTGGCCGAACATCTGAAGTAGACCATCGGGCAGCAAACCGAGGAGACCGGCCATTGGGTTCGCCATTGTCAGCAGGCCGCAATCAGTCTGTTGCTGACGTAGCCCATGAAAGCCTGATCGGCCGGTTGTGGACGCATAAAGCAAGTATGAAGTCAGCTTCTCAACTCGCAGGAGTCATTGAGAAAGGTCGCAGCAAACGCCCAAACACCATGCCCAATGTTGCCACCAAAACTACTCCTGCCAATCCGGCTAAGGCTGTGGACAATGCTGAATTACCTAAAGCTGGTACTGTATAGTCAGCCAGCGGCGCAACAAACAGTGGCGCTCCCTCTTTAAGGAAGCCATACTGCTCTGCTACCCACTCCAGTCCATCGGGATAACTACTGGCAAATGGGCTGAGAATGGTTGCAGTTAGCAACGCCCCTAACAGCGGCGCGGCGAAGTTCCATCGACCCGCAGTGGAATACTTATTATCAAACGCCCATACCAAAACCAGCGTGACTAAGGCTTCACCAACGCCGATCAAAGCATGTACCCCCAACATTGCCGGAAGTACCTTCTCAGCGCCTATGGTTCCGCTTATGACTAATTCGATACTACAACCGGTCGCGGCCAACAAAATCGAAACCCAAGCAGACAGCATCAATGCCAAATTACGGTTTAGACCGCTTCTGTGCGAAAACTCATAGAGCAACCCACCCAGCCCGGCGCCAAGCAAGGCCATGTTAAAAACATTGGCACCCAAAACCAGAAGACCTCCATCAGCAAACACGAGTGATTGCACGGTTACCACCAGTGCCAATGCAAGAACGCCAAAAGGCACACCCAGAATAGCAGAGGCGAGCACTCCCCCCAGAAGATGTCCGGAAGTGCCATCCTGCACGGCGAAATTGATCATCTGAGCTGCAAAAATCAGTGCTGCCACTGCAGAGAAGCGGAGTACGCTAGGCTTTTCTAGCGACTTGGACGCGGCACGTGCAGCCAAGGCAATGCCTGTTACTGCAAGCGTTGCACTAACCGGACAGATTGTTCCATTGAGCATTTCGTTTGGGATATGCATGAGTTTTTCCTTTCGTTTTTGACAGGTAGCGACAACATTAATAGTTTGGTGAAAACCGTTTTGAAGATTTCGGATTAAAGGAAAACAGTGTTCACGGATTTTGCGTTTGCAATCTTGCGAAGCATTACCAGCGCACTGTAACCCCTGCACCGAACGAATAAAGGCTCTCTGCATCGTTCAGGCCACGTTTGTAGCCAATAT
>CAIVZW010000548.1 GCA_903910495.1 uncultured beta proteobacterium | reverse complement strand
GGCGCACGAACGCATCCTCTACGAAAAGCTCAAGATGGCGCTCGACAGCCGGCAGGTGGCAACACAGGCGCTGCTCATCCCGGCCGTATTCGCCGCCGACGCGCTTGACGTGGCGGCCAGCGAAGAACACGCCGAGGCCTTGCGTGAACTAGGCTTCGACGTCGCCCCGATGGGGCCGGCACAGCTTGTCGTGCGCGGCGTTCCGGCGCTGCTGCAGGCCGCCGATCCGGCGGCTCTGGCGCGTGCGCTGCTCGCCGAACTGCGCGAACACGGCGTGACGCAACTGCTGGCCGCCAGGCGCAACGAATTGCTGGCGACCATGGCCTGTCACGGCGCGGTCCGCGCCCGGCGCCTCCTCTCCCTGCCGGAAATGAATGCACTGCTGCGCCAGATGGAAGAAACCGAACGCGCCGACCAGTGCAACCACGGCCGGCCAACGTGGACACAGTTGTCGATGGCCGAACTCGACAAGCTCTTCCTGCGCGGTCGATGAAACAAAAACAGTCATCACGGAGAACGCCGAGCACACGGAACTATTAGCCAAGTGGCCAGCACCGTTTTGGTGCGGACCACTTTTTGTTGCCAATCAAGTGTTCAACCGACATACTTATAAGCGTGCTACTACTACGTTTGGATGGATCATGAAATCTAGTCTGCTTGATCGAATTACTATCGAACCCAGTAAATGTGGTGGGCGCCCGTGCATTCGAGGCATGCGTATTCGCGTCACGGATATTCTGGGGCTACTTAGCTCGGGTGCTTCCCATCAGGAAATTCTTGAAGATTACCCGATCCTCGAAGAGGATGACATATTTGCTACGCTCGAATACGCAGCGACTCAAGCGGACCATGCCATCCTGATTGCTGCATGACACTATTAGTCGACAATCAATTGCCACTGGCGCTAGCTCGTTACCTTGCTGCCAATGGTTGGGAATGTACCCATGTGCAGGATATCGGAATGGGAGCGGTGGAAGATACAGTGATCTAGCAGTACGCCAAAGATCGTGGCATCACCATCATCACCAAGGACGAAGATTTTCTGGCGCTATCCAATAGGCAGGGCAGCATTCCACCCCAGGTTATATGGGTCCGTCTTGGCAATTGTCGGAAGGCGGCGTTGCTGGAAGCGTTCTCGAGAATAATGCCGACGCTGCGCGACATGTTAGCCGCCGGTGAGGCCGTGGTCGAAATTCGCTAAGACCTCGGGTGCATCGGCTACGCTAATGATTAGCGTCGCGCCAAAAAAGAGGATGCGTGCGGATGGGAACCAAAACGCTGAGCATCATTGGTTGCCCACAATCAGATCACAATCAAAGGGGTCGCATTAATTTCTACAGAAAAACAATGCGACCCTTTCCCCGCTGATGACAAAAAACAGTCATCACGGAGAACGCCGAGCACACGGAGTTGGAACAAGAGGATTCCATTGGCAATCCGGATTCTTCGGTGAATAGTCGTCTGAACCGGCCTAGGCTGATCAAAGTGGGTAATGTGGGCATGGTCTGTTCCAGGCTTGCCTTGGCGGGTCTGAAGATGCGATTGTCTTGGCATGACGGATGCGCGAAACCAGCAAAGTGTGTATCCTGATTCCAGATGCTCCAGAGCAGATATTCGGCAACTTCAGTTGCCGGCCATTATGCACAG
>CAIVZW010000547.1 GCA_903910495.1 uncultured beta proteobacterium | reverse complement strand
GTCAGCCCGAGACCAGCCAGCGGCGGCGGCAGATCAAGCGCTGCCCTGGCCTCCAGCACCGCCGTGTCGGGCCGTCTGCCGGAAAGACGGGTTCCGTCGCGGTCGAGCATGGCGCTGCCGGCCTCGAGATCCGTCAGTCCGGCCAGCGGAACCCGCAGCACCACCGCCCAATTGATGTTGCCGCTGAGCCGATGGAGCACCGGAAAGGCGATCTTGAGCAGCGCACCGGCGGGCTGCGCCTGCACCCGGGCAACGCTCGCCTGCGCCTGCATCATGGCCGCAACGATCTGCTGTTCGGCATCCTCGGCGGGGGCTGCGGCCGCGCGGCCGACCAGCATTTCGCCACGCACGTTGGTGAGCGTGAGCGTGGCGCCCGCCAGCGCCAGTTTCTGGTTGCTCAGAAAAAGGAGCAGATCCGCCTCCCGCCCGGCAGAGTTCGCCAGGGTACTGGCCGTCGCCGGGTTGCTCGCCAGCGACCCGGCCTGCGCCAGCAGGGAAGCTAACTTGACTTCGATTTCACGACGCTCGAATTTTGCCCGCACCTCAAGCGCGGCGTTGGCGTTGTCGATGATCTGCTGGCGCACCATGACAAATGACGCCGAGGCGATAAGCGCCCCGGCCACCAGCGCAGCGGAGATCAGCACCAGTTCGATGCGGCCTTGCGCATCGAGCCGATTGATCCTGAAAACCGCAGTTGCACGATTACGCAGCCTGCGCCACGCGTGAAGGAAATGCAGAGACAGCCGCGCTGCGGGCAACTCAGGACGGCGTCTTAAAAAACCCGTCCATGGCGTGCCCTGAGGCTTGGCAAAGCTTGTCCTAAGCCATGCCCTCGGTGAGAACCCGCTGAACCATGAGCGGATTTTTACCTGTCCAACCCGGTTTTTCAGGTTGAAATACTCGGCCAGTGTGTTGATCAGGCGCATGGGTCTCTCCCTCAATGGCTTCGAGCAGGATTGTCTCGTGCCTGAAACAGGCGACTGTCTGTTGCGCAACGCGCCAGGAACACCCGGGTTTGAACGAGGGCTTCATGGTCATGGCGGGTCGGCACCAAGGGGAGTTTGTAGCCGCGCAGCAACTTCGAGTAAATGCCAATATTTTCCACCGCCGTTCTGACGCTGGCCCACTCCGTACCCCCGGCTTTGCTAATCGCCCTGGCCAGCAGATGGGTCAGATCATGGGCCAGCGCAAAACCGATCGACGCATGCATCGCGACCGGGTTTTCACCGTAAGACTCGGCGAGTCGCTCAACTCTGGCATTGAAGGCGACGGCAAGTCGATCAAACTCGCTGTCGCCACGCAGGGGGATGGCCGCGACCGGGTGGCCGACGGCGGCCATTGACTCGGCCGCGGCGTTTAGTTTATGCATCAATGCCGGATGCAGGCGAGTGGAGAAGCGGGCGATGAGCAGAGCGGCCAGGGCCAGTAAAGCCAGAGCCGAGAGATAGGCAGCGAGCAGATAGTCGAGGCTTTTCAGCGCCCGATCCCTGGCGCTGAATGCCGAATACGTCAGCCCGAGACCAGCCAGCGGCGGCGGCAGATCAAGCGCTGCCCTGGCCTCCAGCACCGCCGTGTCGGGCCGTCTGCCGGAAAGACGGGTTCCGTCGCGGTCGAGCATGGCGCTGCCGGCCTCGAGATCCGTCAGTCCG
>CAIVZW010000546.1 GCA_903910495.1 uncultured beta proteobacterium | reverse complement strand
TACCCAAGCCTCGTAGCAGGAGGTAACTGCGTCACCGCGAGGTGGGGCGGAGAGGTGAAACAGTCCATTGAACTGTTTCACGGAAGCGAATGGGCGGTCCGCAGTAAAGCGAACTCAATTCGGCGGCCTGTAACGACAAGCCTGCTCATTCATGGCGAAGTCCGAAACTCACCCGGCACGCTGAAAAGGGCGTGTTAAGCGATGCTGGGGTACATGACGTGGTTGGAGGTGGAACGCCGAGAAATTTGCGTGAGATAAGCGGGGAGAACTGCGGCCCGACGTGACGGGCAGCAGAAGTCAGAGCCTTCGTAGTACTGCAAAATTGACGAACAGACTAATTCTACTGTGTCAGATTTGCCCGCAGACATCTGAAGCCGTCATGTGATAAAATTCAAGCCATTGTTTTTAATGAGGCTTTATATCACAATGACGACCTCAATATTCTAAAAGCATTCCTGGCTTGATCAAGTCGGCACTCGCCCATTTTGATGACCACTTCAACCCCTACCTGCACTGCTTTCAGCGGCAGACCCGCTCGGTTGAAGAGGCGGCCAAACGCTACCTCCACGGTTTGTTCCCGTGCGACCTGCGTAACAGGGAGCCGATGGCCGAGCCGGTGGCCGGTAGCCACTACCAGCGGCTCCATCACATGCTGAGCGAATCAAACTGGTCACGCGCCGAGGTCAGGCAACCACGGATCGCCGACGCCAATGCCCACTTCGGCCACGGCGCGGCGCGGGTCTTCGATAAATCCGCCTTCGCCAAGAAAGGGGACAAGTCCGTTGGCGTGGCGCGTCAATGGAATGGGCGCCTGGGCAAGACCGAGAACAGTCAGGTGGGTGTCTTGGCTGCTCTGGTGCGGGATCGTGCCTGCGCCTTGGTTGATGGCGAGTTGTTTGTGCCCGAGCACTGGTTGGCTGACCCGGAACGCGGTCGGGAGGCCGGCATGCCGGAAACGCTGGAATTCCGGACCCAAGGTGAAATCGTCTGGGCGCTGTTGTTGCGCTTGCGGCGCGAAGGGCTGCGCTACAGCCCTGTCGTGTTCGATGCAGGTTACGGCCATCGGCCCCGGCTGCTGAGCGACCTGGATGACGAGGGCGAAACCTTTCTGGCGGAGATCCATGCCGACCAGGGGATTTATCTGGAGAACCCGCCTCCTGACCCCCCTGAG
This sequence comes from uncultured beta proteobacterium, assembly GCA_903910495.1. Next base: position 808 of record CAIVZW010000546.1, on the reverse strand, counting down.
CGCACCTCGCCCCGCAGCAAGGCGCCCCATACGCTACGCGCACAATCCGATGCCCAGACAGTCACCGACTGGGCGCGCACCCAACCCGATGCGGCCTGGCGCCGTTTGTCGGTACGGCCTGGCGAAAAGGGGGAGGTCATCGCCGAGTCTCTGACCCGGCGGGTCTTTGTCTCGGAGGGCGCAGCCCCAACGGCACGCCCTTGGCATCTGCTGGTGCGCCGGGAAATCGGCGGCAGCACACTCAAGTTCTGTTTCTCCAAGGCCAAGCCTCAGGCGTCGTTGCGCCGACTGGCCAGCATGCAGGCAGACCGCCATTTTGTCGAACGAGCTTTCGAGGAGGCCAAGCGCACTTGCGGCATGGCCGACTAGCAGGTACGGGGATGGCAGGCTGGGCATCACCCCATGGCGCGGGTCATGATTGCCTTGATGTTCCTCGCCAAAGAGCGGCTGGCGCATCGGGAAATCACCGCCCGCATGCTTTCCTGCCACGATCTGATCGACATCTTGCCTCACAAGTGGCCCAGCAAGATTAAAACCGATGACAACATGGCTATCATGATCGAGGAACGCCATCGACGACGGCGGGTGGCCATGCAATCCTCTTACCAAAAACAGGCCGTAACCCTTGCCGCATCAAATAAGACGGTGGCGAACTGACCGTCCGCGAACGAGCCAGCCGGGTGGATCGGTGTCCGCATTGCCGTGGCACGGCATTCGGCCAGTGGGGCGTAGGCCGCGCGGGACGGCCTCGCTTCAAGTGCAAGACCTGCGGGGTCACGTTCAACGGCTTCACGGGAACGCCGTTTGC
>CAIVZW010000545.1 GCA_903910495.1 uncultured beta proteobacterium | reverse complement strand
GATCCGGCCACTTTTCTGCAAACTCATTTTGATCTGCTGGTGCACGGCCTGTGCCCGCAGAAAGGCACGCCATGAAGGCATTCGTATTTCGCGCAGGCATTCTCCTCGGTATGCTGCTGTTCCTTGCCGCCTGCGGCAAGCCGGTTCCGCCGCCCGAGCCCTCGCGCCCGGTACTGACCCGCATTCTCGGCGCCAGCTCAGGCAACGGGGCGGTGACCTATTCCGGCGAAGTACGCTCGCGTTACGAGACGCAGCTTGGCTTCCGCATTCCCGGCAAGATTTCCGCACGTCTGGTCGATGCCGGTGCGCTGGTCAGGGCCGGCGATGTGCTGGCGCGGCTCGATCCGGCGGATACGGCCCTTTCGGCCGCAGCGGCCAACGCGCAACTGGAACTGGCGGAAGCCGATGCACGCCGTTACCGGGAGTTGCGCGAAAAGAACTTCGTCAGCCAGGCCGCGCTCGATGCCAAGGAGACGTCGTACAAGGCGACCAAGGCGCAGGCCGATCTGGCGCGCAACCAGAGTTCCTACACCGTATTGCGGGCGGATCAGGCGGGGGTGGTCGAACTGGTCGCGGCTGAAGTCGGCCAGGTGGTCGCCGCCGGCCAGGCGGTGATGCGCGTGGCGCGCACCGATACGCTGGAGGTGGCGGTGGCCATCCCCGAGACGCAGGTACCGGACGTGCGTGCATTCAAGAATGCCGAAGTCAGCCTGTGGGCTGACGAAAAGGCCAGCTACAAGGCGGTACTCCGCGAGTTGTCGCCGGTGGCCGATGCGCTGACGCGCACCTATGCCGCACGGGTCTCTATTCTCAAACCGGACGCCCGGATATTGCTGGGCATGACGGCCAGTGTGAAATTTGTGCACGATAAAGCAGACGCCGATGCGCAATTGAGTGTGCCCTTGACGGCCATTTTCCAGAAGGAAGGAAAGCCGGCGCTGTGGATTGTCGGTGCCGACCAGACCGTGAGCCTGCGACCGGTAAGCGTGGCCTCCTATGGGGAAGTCTCGGCTGTCCTGGCGGGAGGGGCGCAAGCCGGTGAGCGGATTGTCATCGCCGGCGTGCATAAGCTGACTGCCGGCGAGAAAATCAGGGCCGTAGACCAGAAGCCTGAATCGGCCTTTTCTGCTGCTGTTGCCACCACTCCAGTTCGATGACGCACATCAATCTTTCCGAGTGGGCGCTGCGCCACCGTTCGATGGTGGCCTATCTGATCATCGTGCTGATGCTCGGCGGCGTGTTCTCGTACTTCAAGCTGGGGCGTGCCGAAGACCCGGACTTTACCTTCAAGGTCATGGTCGTGCGTACGCTATGGCCAGGAGCCACGGCGAGCGAAGTCGAACAGCAGGTAACCGAGCGCGTCGAGAAAAAACTGCAGGAAGTGCCGTGGGTAGACGTCCTGCGTTCCAACTCGAAAGCCGGCGAATCGCTGGTGTTCATCATCCTCAAGGACTACACGCCGAAAAAGGAAGTGCCCGAGTCCTGGTATCAGGTGCGCAAGAAAATCGGCGACATCAAACAGACTTTCCCGGCCGGGGTGCAGGGGCCGTTCATCAACGATGAATTCGGCGACACCTTCATCAATCTTTTTGCCCTGACCGGCGATGGTTTCGACCTCCCCCGGCTGCGGCACGAGGCCGACCGCGTGGCGCGCGAGTTGCGTCAGGTGCCGGATGTCAAGAAGATCGAGCTGGTCGGTGTACAGGACGAAAGAATCTACGTCGAGATTTCGCACGCCAGGCTGGCGACGCTCGGTCTTGACCCCTTACTGATCTTTGACGCGCTGCAAAAGCAGAACGCCATGGCTCCGTCCGGTTTCTTCGAGACCGCGTCGGACCGCGTGCGCATAAGGGTATCCGGTGATTTCACCGCGCTCGAAAGCGTGCGCGCGATCGGTATTCAAGCCGGTGGGCGGCTCTTCCGGCTGGGCGATATCGCCACCGTAAAACGCGGCACCATCGATCCGCCGGCGCCGCGCATGCGCGTACAGGGTCAGCCGGCGGTTGGGATCGCCATCGCCATGAACAAGGGCGGCGACGTGATCCGCCTCGGTGACCGGCTGCGCAGCGAAGTGGCGCGCCTGCAGAAGGATCTGCCGACGGGGATCGATATCCACGTGGTGGCCGATCAGCCGGAAATCGTCCGCCAGTCGATCAGCCTGTTCATGTCCTCGCTCAGCGAAGCGGTGCTCATCGTGCTCGCGGTTTCCTTTCTCAGTCTGGGTTTGCGCACCGGGACGGTGGTCGCCCTGTCGATTCCGCTGGTGCTGGCGATCACGTTTCTGCTG
>CAIVZW010000544.1 GCA_903910495.1 uncultured beta proteobacterium | reverse complement strand
ATGTGTTCCAGGCTTTCGTGGTGCCCGCGCACGCTGCGGTCCTGTTCGGCGTCGAAGATGTGGTAGCGGTTCTTGCCGGCCAGCTTGGCCTGGTACATGGCCTGGTCGGCCTGGCGCAGCAGCTGGTCGGCGTCCACCTCGTCGGCCTGCGGGTAGAAGGTGACGCCGAGGCTGGCCGAGACCTGGTGCATGAGTTCGCCGACCGGCACCGGCTCGGCCGCCGCGGCGAGCAGGCGGGTGAGCATCGGCACGCAGGCGGCGACATCGCTCAGGTCGGGCAGGATGGCGACGAATTCGTCACCGCCCAGGCGGGCCAGCGTATCGCCTTCGCGCAGCGTCTGTTTCATGCGCTCGGCCAGGGTGATCAGCAGCTGGTCGCCGGTTTCATGGCCGTGGTTGTCATTGATGGCCTTGAAGCCATCGAGGTCGAGATAGGCCACCGCCAGTTGTTGCCCGCGCCGTTCGCCCTGGACCATGGCCTGCTGCAGCCGGTCGGCGAGCAGCACGCGGTTGGGCAGGGTGGTCAGAACGTCGTAATGGGCGATGTGTTCTAGCTGCTTTTCGTGTTCCTTGAGCGCGGTGATGTCGGAGAACAAGGAGACGTATTGCCGGGCATGGCCCTGGCTATCGCTGACGGTGCTGATGGTTTGCAGGGCGGCGAATACTTCGCCGGTCTTGCGCCGGTTCCAGAGCTCGCCGTACCAGTGGCCCTTTCCCATCAGGTCGCGCCACAGGACGGCGTAGAAGGCCTTGTCGTGACGGCCGGAACTAAGCAGGCGCGGGTTGCGGCCCAGAACCTCGTCACGCGGGTAGCCGGTGATGCGCGTGAATGCATCATTGACGTCGATGATCGCCCCATCCGTCTCCGTGATCATGATCCCTTCCCGCGCATGCGAAAATACACTCGCCGCCAGGTGTAGCTTCTCTTCCGATCGCTTGCGCTCGGTGATGTCGACGGTCATCATCAGCAGCAGCCGGTTCCCGCCGATTTCGGTAATGCGGGCGGAAGTTCTGCAAAGCAACGGATCCCCTTCTCCGGTAAGTAGTACGACTTCCATGTCTTCGACAGAACCGGCAGTGTTCAGCATGCTGATGAACAGATCACGGTCGGCAAGATTTGCCCACAGCCCCATTTCGCTTCCGTTAAGTCCGGCGACATCCTGTCGCCGACGGCGAAATTGTCGTTCCCAGGCGGCATTGACGGTGATGACCCTGAAGCTGTCATTAACGTCAGCTACCGACATGGCCGCCGGCGAGGCATTAAAAATTGCTTCCAGCTTCTTTTCACTGTCTTGCTTTTCGATAAAGGATGTGCGCAGGCTACAGCGCATTTGATCCAGTTGTAGAGCCAGGCGACCGATTTCGTCAGCCTGCTGCCAGTCAAGCGGACGGTCAAGGTTGCCGCCGGCCAACTGGTCGGAAAAATCGGTCAGACGTGCAAGCGGCCTCAATACCCGGAAACGTAGGGCTATCATGATCAGGACGAAGCTGAGAAGGAACTGGCCGAGCAATACGAGAAAATAGGCGCGACGATCCTGCCTCAATTCACCTTGTCGCAGGCCGTCATCAATCTCCACCTCAACGCTGCCGACCAACTCACCGTTCAGCATCAGCTGACGCTGCGCGACAATGGATTTGCCGATTCGCCGTTGCGGGCGCTCAATGTTGAGAACGTGGGTCAGCTTGGGTTCGCTGACCGTGATACGGACGACTTGCGGGTCAAGTAGCGAGGCTTCGGCAATCGTCCGGGTTCCTTTCGTATCGACATTCCATACCGGATTGACCAGATTATTGGCCAGCAGGCTTATCTTGTCGTCGAGATAGTTTTCCATCTCCTTGCTCACCTGTCCCTGGCGCAGATGCGTCAATGCCATGCCGCCGACAAGTACCGGTAACAAAAGGCCGGCACACATGGCAATTACAATGCCGGTGCTAAGACGGCTGGATCTGCAGCCTGTGGCAAACGCAGACAGGCGGGTGAGAACTGATTGGAGATGAGGCATGTCGAGTTAGGCGTACGATAACGATAAGATCAAGCAACAGTAATATAAGTCACTATAGTAGTGGCAATGGCAATGAAAATGCCAACTGATTCTACGGCACATCTGGTTCTGGCGGTGTTTGTCGTGCTGTTTCTGCCGCGTTGGGCGACGGTAGAAAGTTTGCTGATGGCCTATGCTGACAAGCCCCCTATTCGTTTCTTGACAAAGGTGTCGGAATTGATGCCCGACGAAACCCTGACTCTGGCAACCGCCGACGGCTTTTCCTGCGGCCAGGAAATTGATTCGATGATCACTGCCTTTCCTGGCAGGGATTGACAGTACGGTTCAGTCGGAGTTGCAGGCGGCCAAGAAAATTGCCGCCCAACGCGCGGACTTTATGTTCATTGATCAGGAGGATTACGACTGCCTGAGCGAGTCCGATGCCGACTCTCGCGGTCATGGTCTGCTACGTATCGAATACCCGGACATGCCTCCCGGTCTGAAGCGTTACATCCTTTGTAGCCAGAAAGTCGGCACAGACATGAGGCGACGGATCAATGCATCGATTGCCTTTGAGAGGAAGTAGCAGAGCAATTGATCAGGGCGCAAGCTCAGGAACTGCGGATCGCATGAATCTCGCCGCCTGGCAAAGGAACAGCCGAATTGTCATTCTTGACTTGTCCAAGTAGCCATGAGCGAAAGGCTGCGAACACGGGGCGCTCAAGTTTGTCCTCTGCGAAACAAAAATAATGCCCTTGATCAACACTAATGGATTTGCCAAAGGGGATAACCCTGCCTTCCTGAAGTTCTTCTTCCACCAGAATCTTCGGGACGAGGCCAGCGCCGAGCCCACTCAAAACGGCCTGTATGACTGCCGAATACTGGGCGAAACGCGGGCCCGACAGAATTTTTACTTCATCAAAGCCATAGTACGCTGCCCACTGGCGCCAGGCTTGTGGCGCCTCCTCGTGATGAAGCAGGGTATGAGTGATCAGTTCGTCCGGGGAAGCAATTTGTCCACTTTGCTTCAATAGGCCAGGCGCGCAGATGCAAACGAATTCGCAACCTGCAATGTAATCAGACGTTACGTCTGGCCATTTCCCCGCTCCATACCGGATGGCCGCATCGATATCGGACGAAAGTGTTTCATTTAAACCAAGGTGCTGTCTGAAACTGAAGGTTACATCAGGGTAGTGGCATCTAAAATCCGACAACCTCGGAATCAACCATTTCGTGAGAAAGGTCGGTGCACTGGCCAACGTCAGTACGCCAGCGCCAGAACCATCAGCACGAGCCTCATATGTGGCTGACTCGATTTTTCGAAGGCTGGGAGAAATCTTTGTCCAATACTCCCGTCCGGTCGAGGTCAGCTGTACCCCACGCCCATTTTTCTTCAGCAGCGCTTTGCCCACGAATTTTTCCAGCCCGGCAAGCTGCTTGCTGACTGCGCTCACCGAAACACACAGGATTCGAGCGGCCACAGTGATGCTTCCATGGTGTGCCACGGCGTCAAATGCGAGCAACTCAAGAATCGTTGGACAGGTCCGTTTCATGGTTCAAGTATGGCGAATACTTTCCAAATCCTCAACTGTCCGCATCAAACTATTCACTTGTTTCGGCTCGGAATCCTAATAGAATTTAACGAAACTGTAATGTATTTCTGCCATTCTGATTGACAATAGGTTTCGTTCTTTATGCTTTGACCTGTTTTATTGATTACTTTGCTTGCTCCGCCCGTCTATGTTCCAAGCATGTAATCAAGTTGTGACGCGACTTAATTTCCTCGTGGATCGCTAATGAAACTGCGCTGGGTCACTTTTGCCTATCTGGTGTATCTGGCTTTGCCAATCGCCCTGCTTTTCATCGGATCATTCGGCGATCTCTGGCTCAATTCCTTGCTACCGACCGGTCTGACGCTCAAGTGGTACCTTGAAGTTGCCGCGGATCCCAGCTTTCGCCGCGCTTTCGCCGCGAGCCTGTTTGTCGCGCTCATGACCTCGATCGCCTGCGTGGTCCTTGGTTTGCCCCTGGCTTATGCGGTCTTCCGCGCGCACAACCCTCGGGTACGTGCGGCGGTCCGCGTGCTTTACCAGTTGCCGGTGGCCTTGCCGGCGCTGGTGCTGGCCTTTGGCTTCATCCTGGTATTCTCTTCGGACACGCTGCCCTGGTTGGGCAGCATCTGGCTGCTCATCGCCGGACATATCGTCCTCTCGCTTCCGTATTTCCTGCAGACCGTGGTCGCCGACATGCAGCGGCTTGGCCTGCGCGCCCTGGAGGATGCGGCCGAATCGCTGGGCAGCTCGGCGCAGCAACGCTTTTTTCACATCGTGCTGCCGGCGCTCCGGCATTCGATTCTTTCGGGTCTCATCATCGTCACGGCCCTGTCCATCGGTGAATTCCAGTTTTCCAACCTCATTTCGGGCTTCCTGAACCGCACCTACCCGGTGGTCTTGCTGCAAGCATTCTACGGTGCTACCGGCTTTGCCTGCGCCGCAACGGTGATCCTGCTCACCCTGGCGCTCACCGCCTCGGTCATGGGAGCCTACTCGGCGCGGGGCGCCACGCAATTTTCTGCAGCTGGCGGTTAACGATGAACGCAACAGCACCGTCCGTACGGCTTGAGAATGCCTCCTTCAGCTACCCTGGCGGCAAGGCCGGTGTCTTCAACATCAGCCTCGACATTGCGCCGGGTGAACTGGTCGTCTGCATCGGCCCCAGCGGTTGCGGCAAGACCACGCTGCTCAAGCTCATCGCCGGGTTCCTGCCGTGCTCTGCGGGGCGCGTCCTGCTCGGTGGCGAGGATGTCACGGCGACCAGTGTGCGCTCGCGCCAGTGCGGCATTGTCTTCCAGTCCTACGCACTGTTCCCGCACATGAGCGTATGGGAGAACGTGGCCTACCCGCTACGCGTGCGCAACATGGCTCTGGCTGAACGCCGGCAGCGTGCCGAGAGCATGCTCGAGATGGTAGGTCTTGCCGGCTACGAGCATCGTCTGCCTGCGGAGCTGTCGGGCGGGCAGCAGCAGCGCGTGGCGCTGGGGCGGGCTCTGGTGTTCAAGCCGCGCGTACTGCTGCTTGACGAACCACTGTCGGCTCTCGACGCGGCGACCCGGGTATCGATGCGTGACGAAATTCGCCGTATCCAGAAGCTGCAGAACATTGCCTCCTTGCTGATCACGCACGACCAGGACGAAGCGCTGTCACTGGCTGATCGCATCGCCGTCCTGCGCGACGGCCGACTGGTCCAGGTTGCGCCACCACAGGAAATCTATGATCGGCCCGCCGACGCCTTTGTCGCCGCTTTCATCGGCCGCGCCAACCTGCTTGACGGCACAGTCATGGCCCCCGAT
>CAIVZW010000543.1 GCA_903910495.1 uncultured beta proteobacterium | reverse complement strand
GACCTCGGCTGCCGCATCTACACCTTCATCACTACCCTGCGCTACCTGCTCGAAAGCGCTGCCGAATTCGGCAAGACCGTGTGGATACTCGACCGCCCCAATCCTGCCGGCCGACTGATCGAAGGGCTGCTGCTGCGCACCGGCTGGGAGAGCTTTGTCGGTGCCGGCCCCCTGCCCATGCGCCACGGCCTGACCATAGGCGAACTGGCGCTGTGGTTCATCTCCACGCTCAAACTCAATGTCGACTGCAAAGTCATTGCCATGCACGGCTGGAAGCCCGAGGCTGCTCCCGGTTACGGCTGGCCGCTCGGCGAACGGGCGTGGATCAATCCCAGTCCGAATGCGCCCAACCTCTCGATGGCACGCTGCTATGCGGGAACGGTGATGCTCGAAGGCACGACGCTCTCGGAAGGCCGCGGCACGACCCGCCCGCTCGAACTCTTCGGCGCACCGGACATTGACACCCGCGCCCTGATCAGCGAGATGCTCGCCCTTGCTCCGCAATGGCTTGCCGGTTGCCGCTTGCGCGACTGCTGGTTCGAACCGACCTTTCACAAGCATGCCGGCAAGCTGTGCAACGGCGTTCAGATCCACGTGGAATACGAGAGTTACCAGCACGCCAGCTTTCGTCCGTGGCGTGTGCAGAGCCTGGCGTTCAAGGCCCTGCGACGCTTGCAGCCGGACTACCCGCTGTGGCGCGACTTCGCCTACGAATACGAGCACGAACGGCTAGCCATCGACCTGATCAATGGCAGCCCGCTGCTGCGCGAGTGGGTCGACAATCCAGCGTCAACGCCCGCTGATCTGGAGGCACTGACCCAGCCGGATGAAGCAGCCTGGGAGGCCGCGCGAGCGGAGTTCATGCTGTATTGATTTATCCGCTAACGAATGTCCGTTTGCTGCTGACATAGCTATCCTTACGTAATATTTTTCGCCAATGATCAGCATCCTGGTCTATAGTCAATAATGACCAATGTATTGCGTCAATACTCATGGAAGAGAAGCAGCCTCCTGTTGAGCGCTCAACCGATGGTCCCTTGTCATGGGAGCTGCCGCTTGTTTTCCTGAAATTCACCGCCTGGCTGGTCCTGTTCGCTTCGCTGGGCTTCCTGCTCATCGTCTACCATTATTGTCCGGATCAGCCCCTGCGCAACATCGGGCCGGCCCTGCAGTTGCTGGTGTCGATGGCGGTGCTGTTCCTTATCGCAAAGGGCAAGGCACGCACGGCTCTCGCCACACTGATCTGGTCAACGCTGACGATTGTGACGATTGTTCTCTTCTTCTATGGCGGTGTTCATGGCACGATTGTCGGCATCTATCCGCTGATTGTCATGTTTGGTGGCTGGCTGTTCGGGATACGCAGCGCAGTTCTTCTGGCCGTCATCAGCACAATGGCCACCCTTGCCCTGCTTCTGGCCGAACTCTGGGAAATGCTGCCGGTCCATTCGCCGACAGCGACCGCTATGTATGGACTAATCCAGATTTCGTGCATTATTTTCTCGGCTTTCCTGATCGTCTTTCTCGTGCGTTCACACCGCCGCCGCCTGGACGAGGTGGAAAGGCTGAGCCGCGACCTGGCTCAACGCAGGGCAGAAGCCCAGGCCATCGCGTTCGACCTGAACATGGCTCAATCCGTCGCCCATATTGGCAGTTGGGTGTACGACTTTGCCAGTGACAGGATTGTCATGTCGGCGGAAACCTGCCGTATTTTTGCGGTACCCGAGGACACCTTAGCTAGCCGCCGTGACTATCTGAGACATGTTCATCCCGATGATCTGCGCATGCTGAATCGTGCCTGGGAAGAGGCCCTCAAGGGAAAGCCCCTGTTCAACGAACATCGAATCCGGATCGCCAGCAAGACCCGCTGGATTTGCCAGAGAGCCGAACTGGAGTTCGATTCAAGCGGCCGACCCACGCGCTGCCTGGGTATCACACAGGACATTAGCGGGCTGAAACAGGCCGAAGAGGAGATCCGTATCGCGGCCACAGCCTTCGAGTCGCAGGAAGGCATGGTCATCACCGATGCCGATCAGAAAATCCTCCGCGTCAATGCCGCCTTCACCCGCGTTACCGGCTATAGCGTCGATGATGTTAACGGCCACTCGCCGCGCCTGCTCAAATCAGGTCGCCATGACGCCGCGTTTTATGCGGAAATGTGGGAACTCATCGCCACCAGGGGATCATGGCAGGGTGAGATATGGAACCGCCGCAAGAACGGTGAGATCTATCCCGTATGGCTGACCATTACCGCCGTCAAGAACGATGCCGGCCAGATCACCCACTATGTTGGCACACTAACCGATATTACCCAGCGCAAAGCAGCCGAAGACGAAATCAGGCACCTGGCCTTTTATGACCCGCTGACCCGCCTGCCCAACCGGCGCCTGCTGCTTGACCGACTGCAGCAGACCCTTGCGTCGAGCGCCCGCAGCGGACGTCAGGGTGCGCTGCTATTCCTCGACCTCGACAAATTCAAGATCCTTAATGATACCCAGGGACATGACAAGGGGGATCTACTCCTGCAACAAGTTGCCCAACGGCTTTCATCCTGCATTCGCGAGGGCGATACCGTATCGCGCATTGGCGGTGATGAATTTGTCGTCATGCTGGCCGATCTGAGTACGCTTCTTGAGGAAACCGCCGCACAGGCCGAAACGGTTGGTCAGAAAATCCTCGCAACGCTCAGCCAGCCTTACGACCTGGAAGCTTACGCACATCAGAACACGGCCAGCATTGGCATCACCCTGTTCTCCGACCATCAGTCCACAGCGCAGGAACTGCTCAAGCAAGCCGATCTCGCCATGTACGAGGCCAAGGCGGAGGGGCGCAACACAATCTGTTTTTTCACGCCTGAAATGCGGCTGCCACCGGCCGCCCGTTTCGGGAAATGAGTCAACCTGCGCTGCCACGTATCGGCGTCAGCAATGCACTTGACGTTCCATTGTTATTCCATTTCCAAATCAATGATGTCACGAAGACGAGCCGCAGACAGTGCAAATAGCACGGCAAGGCGAAGTCGACAAAGGCAGGATTGGTTTGGAATTGGAATTACGCGCCGACCAGACTGGCAAACCCCAACAAAAGCAGCAGCAACAACCAGAGCAACAAGGCACGCCAGACCAGGCCGACTGTACTCTGCATGAAATCGACATCGGCTTCGTCTCCGGTACCCATCTCGGCTCGATCGGCTATTTCTCCGGCTTCTATCACCGGCATACCCAGACGCACGCCCAAAGCCCCCGCACCACTGGCCAGGACAATGCCAATGCCACTGCCAAACTGATTTTCCGGCCACTTGTCGGCTTGTGTGCGCCAGCAGTAAACGGCATCCTCGAAATCGCCGACAATGGCAAACCCAGCGGCGGTAAAGCGCAAGGGCAACCAGTCGATGACGGCAAACGCCTGTTGCGAAAAGTTCCCGAAGCAACCGGCATCAGCGTCGGTACGTCGCCCCCAGCTATCGGCAAAAAAAGCGGCGGCACGGTAAAGAACGGCACCGCACGGTCCCGGAAGCAGGACGAAACACAGTAGAACTCCGAACACGTGGCGATGCGACGCTCTGAGCGCCTCCTCAATAGCCAGTCGGGAAATTTCCGAAGAGGAAAGACCATCGGCAGGACGCCCCCGCCAATCAGCCAATAGCCTCCGTGCGTGCGGCACATCGTCCATGCGCAGGGCGAGCTGAATATCAGAATAGCAATGGCTGAACTGCCGGAAACCCATTGTCATATAAAGAATTAGGACGTTCCAGAGCCAGGCAAGAAGCGGGTTGATTGCATAAAGCGCTGCGTAAGCTGCGCCGGCGACCAGGACGAGCCCGCCGACGGCGATCAGCCAGGCAACCAGGCCGTGACTGCGCTCACCGGCGTTGAACAAGCCTTCGAGAAAGCGGGCCAGGCGTGTAAGCGGTTCGTGAATTAGCCGGCGATAAGGCAATGGCCGAATCTGCTCGATCAGCAATACGGCAACTAGCGAGAAAAGACTCATACTGGATGTGGAGCGCAAGATGCGGAGCTACCCGTACCTGCCTGATGGCCGAAAAATTCAAGATACCATATTTCATGAGCCCGTGCAGAACAGCGCCGGCGCAAGGTTCTCAGTCCGCCAGTGCGCGGGACAAGGTCACGATAATCCCGGCCGTTGCCCCCCAGATGAAATAGTCGCCGTAAGGCATCGCATAGTAGTGACGCAATTTCCCTCGATAGTGCACTGAATGCTGCTGATGGTTGGCAGGATCCATCAAGAAAGCCAGCGGCACCTCAAAGACTTCGGCGACCTCACTCGGATCGGGACGCAAAGCAAAAGGCGGCCTCACCAACCCGACCACAGGCATCACGCGAAAGCCTGTATTGGTGCGGTACTCGGGCAGGTAGCCGACAATTTCAATATGCGCGGAAGCCAGACCGATTTCTTCCTCTGTTTCGCGCAAGGCGGTATGCGCAGGGGAAGCATCTTCCGGCTCGACGCGCCCGCCGGGAAAGCTGATCTGACCCGCGTGTTCCCTGAGATGCGCGGTTCGCTGGGTAAGCAGCACCGCAGGTCCGCTCTCGCGCAAGACAATGGGGAAGAGCACTGAAGCCGCTATCAGGTCCTCTTCTCCGACACCATCCTCGCACACAAAAACGGTTCGCAAAGGAAGCGGGTGAAGTACAGAACGCAGACGTTGAGAATCAAGAGTCTCGGAAATCGTGCAGTTTTTAGCCTGGGAAAAAGAATTATTTTCCTTCACCAGCTTCCTCATCCTCGATTTCGGCGCGAACGGCATTGAGTGCGTCCTGCAAGGTTTCTTCGGACAGCGCATTGATTGATGTCGCTACCAGATCGGCAGACTCGACGGCCCCGACCGGCAGATGCTTGCTGTCCAGACTGGCGATGAGGACGGCGGTTGATCCGACAACCCGTAACAGGGTTTGCCGCTCACCCATCAGCATTTCAAGTTCGCGGCGCAACATGATTATTTCCTGGTCGCGATGTGGCATCTGATTCTCCTAATAGCGTTTCTTCAGCGTCATGGTGTCACCATTTCGCTGCATTTCCATGCGGTTTAAAAAACTCATGCCGAGCAGAGCGACCGGAAGATCATGCTGATGCACCAAGGCGTCAACATTATTCAGGACAATCTCGCCTACACGCACAGTATCCAGTTTGACACGCGACACCCGCGTCTGGCCATTGGCGGTATTGGCGATTCCCTGCTCACCCTTGCTGGCGTCCAGGCCGATCCGGCGAGCATCGCCCGACCCGAGAGAAATCATCGACGCTCCGGTATCGACAATAAAACGAACGGTTGTCCCATTGATATTGCCAGTAACAAAAAAATGTCCGCCTGCGTCGGAGGTCAATGTGGCCGTGGCCGGGCCGCGACCTGACGGCTGCGAAGCCACATTCTGCCCGACGCGCAAGACCCGTTTCTTTCCATCGACCTCAAGGGTCGCTGTATCCCCTTCGATTGAAATGACTTGTACCCCCTCGTCGGTTTTGACCCCCAGCGCAACGATGCGTGGTGCGCCGCCGTTGATGGTGAGCAGGGCCTTTCCGGGAAACAGCCCGGCCAGACCGACATCCGCAGCATGCACAAACGACGCGGCCATACCTAGGCCAAGTAACGCAGCGCGCGTAAAATCTGCCGCGTACCGTAAGCCCGCGCCTGCCATCAGAAATCGACCGATCATGAAACCCATCGCCATCTTTCGCCACACCAAAACCGAGGGACCAGGCTATTTTGCCACATTCCTTGATCAACACTCGATTCCGTGGCGACTGATTGCCATTGACCAGGGCGAAACCGTGCCCACCCGCGCAGAGGCATTCTCCGGTCTGTGTCTGATGGGTGGCCCGATGAGTGTCAACGATCCGCTGCCGTGGATTGATCAGGTATGCGCGTTGATTTGCGCTGCCGTCGACCGAGGCATCCCGGTCATCGGGCATTGCCTGGGCGGTCAGTTGATAAGCAAGGCACTCGGCGGCGTCATCACGCAAAGCCCGGTCAAGGAGATCGGCTGGGGAACTATTCACGCCGAGAACAACCCCAGCGCAGGTCCATGGCTTGGCCATTGCCTTGAGGACAGCAGCGGACTGGCCGATGTCTTTCAGTGGCACGGTGAAACATTAAGCATCCCACCCGGCGCACAACGCATTTTCACCAATCAGTTCTGCGCCAACCAGATGTTCGTACTCGGCCCGCATCTGGCCATGCAGTGCCATGTCGAGATGAGTACTGAAATGATCAGCGAGTGGTGCAAGACCTGGCTTGCAGAAGTAAACGGCGGCGCCCCTCTGCCGGCGACCGTACAGACTCCGGAGCAGATGCTGGCGGAAACAAATACACGCCTCCCGGCCATGCGTCTGCTTGCCGATCAGTTGTATTCGGTCTGGATCAAAGGCCTCAACAGCAACTGAGCAGCGTTCCCGCCAAATGACTCGCCTCGGAAGCACATGAGCCAAGTCAAACCCTGTATATAAGCACCTATTGATTTTATGTTTTTTCATGGCTACAATAGTGAGCAACTAATTACTTACTTAACCAAAATGAGTCTTGCCAAGGAATCAAACAGGGTAGTCATTGCCCGTCTCAGTTCGGAGGCGAGGCAAACGCAAATCATCGAAACGGTGATTGCGCTTGCCGCAAGACAGAGCCCCGGCCAGATCACGACTCAGGAAATAGCCAACGCGATCGGTTTCACACAAGGTGCGCTCTTTCGTCACTTCCCTAACAAGGAAGCCGTCTGGTTGGCAGCAATTGACTGGGTTGAAGAAAACCTTCTCAACATATTGGAATCCGCAGCCAAGAAAACGGACAGTCCCGTCGGCGGACTGCAGGCGGTATTTTTCAGTCATATCGATTTCGTTATGGCCAGACCTGGCGTACCACGCCTGATTTTCAACGAATTGCAGCAGCCAGCGGATTCAGCCATCAAGGCTGCGGTACGCAAGCTACTCCAGCGCTACCGAAAACTTGTCACCGGCCTGATCGAAGCGGCGACGGTCTGCGGCGAAATTGATCGGAATATCGATAGCGTCGCCGCGACAACCCTCTTTCTCGGTTCCATTCAAGGTCTGGTCATGCAATCGATGGTCGCCGACAACGTGCCGGCCATGCACAAAACGGCAGAAAAGATCTTTCCCCTGTTTCTGCGCAGTCTCAAGGAGTCCGCATGAGTAAAGCTTTCAGCCTGAAGAAAATCCTGCTGACCCTCGCCGTCATTGCATTGCTCGCCGGTTTCGGGCTGATCGTTGCTCGCAGCGGCCCCTTGGCACCGATCCGGGTGACGGTCACCGAAGTGGCCGAAGCCGATCTGGCGCCCGTGCTGTTTGGAATTGGTACTGTAGAAGCGCGCCGCAGCTACCAGATCGGACCGATCGTCGCCGGCAGGGTGCAAAGTGTGACGGTGGATGTGGGTGAAGCTGTCAAGGCCGGGCAAGTGCTCGCCGAGATGGATCCCATTGACCTTGATCAGCGTGCTACCGCCGGAGGCGCTGCACTGGCGCGGGCCGCCAGTACCATTGCCGCCGCCGAGGCGCAACGACTCGACGCCCAGGTCCGGCTCAATCTTGCCGGAAGCAACGCCAAACGCTACGTTGAACTGGGCGAAAAGGCCTTCGTTACGCGCAGTGTTGTCGACGGCAAGCTTCAGGAAGAACAGTCGGCGATGGCCCAGCTCAGTGCCGCCGAGGCTACGCTGGCCGCAGCCCGACAGGATCAGGCCCGCCTTGGAGCCGAACACGCCGGCCTGCTGGTGCAACGCGCGAAAATCCGTCTTGTCGCGCCGGTCGCCGGTGTCATCACCGCACGCGACGCTGAATCCGGCTCGACCCTCGTTGCCGGACAAAGCGTCGTAAGGATGGTCGACCCCGCCAGCCTGTGGCTCAAGCTCAGGCTGGATCAGAGTCGTTCCAGCGGCCTGCGGCCCGGTCTTCCGGCAAGTATTACACTGCGTTCGCAACCGGGAATCGCGCTCGCCGGCAAGGTCATCCGAGTGGAACTGATCGCCGACAGCATTACCGAGGAACGCATTGCCCAGGTCAGCTTTGAACACATCCCGGACACGCTTTCGCTTGGCGAGATCGCCGAGATCAGCTTGCAGCTCCCCACCGTCAGTAAAGCGCGTGTCATTCCCAGTGCCGCCCTCCGTTATCAGGGTAACCAGACCGGGGTCTGGAAACTGGTCGACCACGGGCTGCAGTTCGTTCCGGTGAAAACGGCAG
>CAIVZW010000542.1 GCA_903910495.1 uncultured beta proteobacterium | reverse complement strand
CTGCTGCTGGCCAAGGATTTTCTTCGCCTGCAGAGCGAAAACAGATTCAGCTTGCGCGACTGGTTGCGACCGGCGGTGTTCATTCCCGAATCCAAGCGCCTGAATGTGCTGTTGCGCGAATTCCGCGTTTCGCACAATCACATGGCGGTTGTTATCGACGAGTACGCCGGCGTCTCCGGTCTGATCACCATTGAAGACGTTCTCGAACAGATTGTCGGCGACATTGAAGACGAATACGATTTTGATGAAGACGACGACAATATCCGGCGTGATCAAAGCGGCCACTACCGCGTCAAGGCACAAACCGCCATTGAGGACTTCAACAGTATTCTCGGCACGCAGTTCAGCGATGAACAATGCAATACCGTGGGCGGCCTGATCCTGAACCATCTGGGCCGGGTTCCCAAACGCAATGAGGCCATTGAGATCGAACACCTGCGCTTCCTGGTCCTGCGTGCCGACAGCCGCAGACTCTACACGCTGCTGGTCAGCGCTCTGCCAGGCAGCGATGGCCCGGCCTGACGGACATGGCATTGGCGCCCAAACATCATGGAAAATGGTGACATGTCCGTTTCCCTCACCCCCGCCCCTCTCCCAAAGGGCGAGGTGGGTTTTGTGAGTCGCTGGCGCGACTTTCGTTCCAAATCGTACCTCATGCGCCTGATCGCCGCGCTGCTGCTGGGTGCGGCAAGCGTTCTGGCTTACGCACCCGTCGGCTGGTTTGCACTGATCTGGCTGACGCTGGGCGGTATCTTTGCCTTGCTTGACCTGCCCGCGGATGAACCCCGAAGAACCGTCAAGGGTGCATGGATTGGCGCGGCCTTCGGCTTTGGCCTGTTCATCGCCGGGGTGTCGTGGGTTTATGTCAGTTTGAGCACCTACGGCGGCATGCCTGTGCCCCTTGCTGCGCTGGCCACGTTGCTCTTCTGTGGCCTGCTGTCGGCATACCCGGCACTGGCCTGCGCGCTGTTCGTCCGTTTCTCGCCGCAAGTCTGGTGGCAACGCAGCCTGTTCTTTGCGGCCTTATGGACACTCAGCGAGTGGTTGCGCGGCTGGGTATTGACCGGCTTTCCCTGGCTGGCGACCGGTTATTCACAGGCGCCCGCCAGCCCGCTCTCGGGATTCGCCCCGCTACTGGGCGTCTATGGCCTTTCCCTGATCACCGTTCTTGTCGCTGTGCTGGTCATTGAAACCGTCCGCCGCCTATCTGGCCAGATTCCCTGCACACCCTTGCGCTGGAGCCGCTGGTGCCCCGCCCTGCCGCTGCTGCTACTGGTAGTTCTGATCACTGCTGGCGCGCTCTTGCGCGATCAGCGCTGGACCTCGCCGCAAGGCCCCCCGCTAAGCGTCAGCCTGCTTCAGGGCAATATCCCGCAGGAGCTCAAATGGCGCCCCGAAACCTTCAACGAGTCCCTGCGCGCCTATTACCGCCTCGCACTGGAAAATCCGGCACAGCTCACTGTCCTGCCGGAAACGGCTTTGCCTGCTTTTCTCGACCAGTTGCCGGCCGGCTATCTGGACCATCTCAGGAGCCTTGCGACACGGGAACAGGGCGATCTGCTGCTCGGTATCGTCATCGGCAGCAACCGTCAATACGCCAACGCCGTACTCAGCATTGGCGCTGCGGGCGAGCAGCACTACCGCAAGGTTCACCTCGTTCCATTTGGCGAGTTCGTGCCACCCGGATTCAAGTGGTTCATGAATCTGGTCAACATCCCGATGTCGGACTTCACCCCCGGCGCAGACCGGCAGGCGCCGATGACTATTGCCGGGCAGAAGGTTGCGCTCAATATCTGCTACGAAGATGCCTTTGGCGAAGACATCATCCGCGCCTTGCCCGAAGCCTCGCTGCTGATCAATCTCTCCAACGTCGCCTGGTTCGGTGATTCACTGGCCCCGGCGCAACATCTGCAGATCGCCCAGATACGTGCGCTCGAAACGGGGCGCATGATGCTGCGCGCCACCAACACCGGCATGACGGCCATCATTGACACGGACGGTCGGGTACTGAGCGCACTCAAGCCCTTTACCCGCGGCGCGCTGCATGCCGAAGTGCAGGGTTATGCCGGGTCCACGCCCTACGTACGCTGGGGCAACTGGCCGGCGATTGTACTGGCATTGTTGCTGATTGCTTTCACGCGCAAGAGATCAGCAGTATCCTAGCCACCTAAAGACAGGGGAAGCGCTCGATGGCCTTGCTTTCGTGGTCCAAGCAGTACCTGATCGGCAACGACCTGATTGATGCCGAGCACGAGGAATTGTTTCGTCTGATCAATGCCTTTCACGACCACTGGCTCGAAAAGCAGGACCGTCAGGACATCGCTCGCATACTCAACCAGTTGGTGGTCTACGCGCAGATGCACTTCCGGCACGAGGAGGTCATCATGCAGGATGCCGGCTATCCGACGCTCGAACAGCACCAGCAGATTCATGAGGCGATGGTTGACACCATCTTCAGGCTGCGCCAGTCTTTCGAAGACAAGAACATCCACCTCGAAATGGACACCATGAAATTCGTCAAGGCGTGGCTGGTCGAGCACATCCTCAGGAACGACTGTCTTTTCCGGGACTTCCTGCTGCGCAAGAAAAATTCCGACTCGACAACTGCATCATAAAATTTGGCCACATCCCGCGACTTACCGCTTTCAACAACAGCAACAATTCAGGAGAAGCCCTAAATGTCTAACCCATCCGCTTTCGAGCAACTTGGCGCCAGTGCCGGCATCAAACAGATCAATTCCACCGAACTCTATCCGGCACTGCATCAGCCGGGCGATGCCGGTTTGCCGATGCTGGTCGTGGAAAATGCCCTTGGGCGCGCCGTGATCGCCTTGCAGGGCGCACACCTGATGGCGTTTCAGCCAGCGGGCGGACGCGAAATGTTCTGGGTTTCACCCAAGAGTGCGCTGGAAGCAGGAAAGCCCATACGCGGCGGCATCCCGCTCTGCCTTCCCTGGTTCGGGCCGAGCAGCGACGGCAAGCTCATGCACGGCTTCCCCCGCCTCATGCCGTGGTCGCTGGTCGCCGCAGAGAGCATGGAAAGCGGGGCGACTCGCCTGGTGCTGCGCCTGAGCGGCGACGCCTCGGTCTGCGCCCTGTGGCCGCATGCCTTTGACTTCCGCCTCGAAGTCCTTGTCGGCAGCGAACTGAAGCTGAATTTTTCCGCCATGAATTGCAGTACGGAGGTGGCGCCCTTCGCCCTTGCCTTCCACACCTACTTCGCCGTACCCGATGTCGCGGAAGCACGAATATCCGGACTCGATGGCGTCACCTATATCGACAAGATGAACGACTCGGCAATCAAGCAACAGGTCGGCGAGGTCAGACTCAGTGCCGAGAGCGTTTTCATCTATCTCGGTGTGCCGGCGATTCAAACCCTGCAAAGCTCCGCGGGCCGGGTAAAAATCGAATCCGCCACCACCTGTGCCGTGGTCTGGAACGCCTGGGCCAACGCCAAGAATATTCCGGATCTCGGCGACGGTAATCATGTCGGCTACATTTGCATTGAACGGGGTGATGTGGCCGATCGTGCGCTGACCCTGAAACCCGGGGAACAATACCGGACCTGGATGACTTTGTCCTAGCAGGAGCGGTTGACCGCCTTGCGGTTGAGCAGAGCATACAAGGATTGCGCCGAAGGTGGCGGTACCTGCACCGCTTCGACTTTCGCCCCCGCCAGTTCTCGATGCACCATCTTGATCTCAAACCATTTTCCGCAGCGCTGACCGGCATGGAATGCTATCAATAACAACCAATAATCAATTACTTGATAAAAAAAGGCTGCGCAGGAAGTAATCTTCCTGGCAGCCCTTTATCGGAAAACTCTGATATCAAGCGTACTTCGCGACCATATCCTCAATCTTGTTTTCAATGGCCGACAAATCAGTCACGTTTTCGATGACTTTCCCATCCTGCATGAAAATTATCG
>CAIVZW010000541.1 GCA_903910495.1 uncultured beta proteobacterium | reverse complement strand
CAAGAAGGGCTATGTCGTGCATGGCATCAAGCGCCGTAGCTCGCTCTTCAATACCGACCGTATCGACCATCTGTATCAGGATCCGCACGTCGATAACCGGAAGTTCATCCTGCACCACGGCGACCTGACGGATTCCACCAACCTTATCCGCATCATCCAGCAGGTCCAGCCCGACGAGATCTACAACTTGGCCGCCATGAGCCATGTGGCGGTCAGCTTTGAAACCCCCGAATACACGGCCAACGCCGATGGCCTGGGCACTCTGCGAATTCTCGAGGCCATCCGCATCCTCGGCTTGGAAAAGAAAACCCGTTTCTACCAGGCCAGCACCTCTGAACTTTACGGCCTGGTTCAGGAAACCCCCCAGAAGGAAACCACCCCCTTCTACCCGCGCAGCCCCTACGCCGTCGCCAAACTCTACGGCTACTGGATCACCGTCAACTACCGCGAGGCCTACGGTCTCTTTGCCTGTAACGGCATCCTCTTCAACCACGAAAGCCCGTTGCGCGGCGAAACCTTCGTCACCCGCAAGATCACCCGCGCCCTGGCGCGCATCAAGCTCAATCTGCAGGACTGTCTCTATCTCGGCAACATGGACTCCCTGCGCGACTGGGGTCATGCCCGCGACTATGTTGAAGCCCAATGGCTGATGCTTCAGCACGACAAACCCGAAGACTTCGTCATCGCCACGGGGGTGCAATACAGCGTCCGTGATTTCGTCAATGCAGCGGCCAAAGAACTCGGCATCACAATCACCTGGCAAGGCAAAGGAGTTGAAGAAACCGGCACCAACCAGAATGGCAAGGTCATCGTCAAGGTTGATCCCCGCTACTTCCGCCCGACCGAAGTTGAAACCCTGCTTGGCGACCCGACCAAGGCGAAAGAAAAACTGGGCTGGTCGCCAAAGATAACCTTCGATGAACTCGTCTCGGAAATGGTGCGCGAAGACCTCAAGAGTGCCGAGCGTGACGAACTCGTCAAGAAGCACGGCTACGCTACTTTCGATTACCACGAGTAAGCATTTACGAAAGCTGTAGGTCGGGCTTCAGCCCGACACCCAGTAAAGTCGGCCTGAAGGCCGACCCACAGGATTAATCCCTGAATATCCAGTGGGCAAAATCTGGAGCAAAAATCCGTTCGTGGTGAGCCTGTCGAACCATGAACGGCCCTTCGACAGGCTCAGGGCGAACGGGTTTTGAGCTAATGGATAATCTGGGTTAATTAAAGTTGAAAATGAGCCGCAAGAAACATTCGGCAGGGAATGTGCGCATTCAGGAATTAATGGATGCCAGTGGCGTACGTTTCGGAACCAGCGGAGCGCGGGGTCTCGTGACCGAGATGAGCAACGAGCTTTGTTTTGCCTATACCACAGCCTTCCTGAAAACAATCTCGGCAACCTCCGGACGTGTTGCGCTGGCCATGGATCTGCGTCCGAGCAGCCCGGAAATTGCCGCGGCTTGTGCGGCGGCGATCCGGCATGCCGGACTGAGTATCGATTTTTGTGGCGCCATTCCTACACCGGCACTCGCCTATTACGCGCAGTCACAGGGCCTGCCGGCCATAATGGTCACCGGCAGCCACATTCCTTTCGATCGCAATGGAATCAAGTTCTACGGAATGGCCGGCGAGATCACCAAGGCGGATGAAGCCAGTATCCGCGATGCGGTCGTCAGGATCCCCGAAGAGGGGCTGGCGATGACCCTGCCGGAAGTCAATCGGAGCGCCTATCAGAACTACATCGAGCGCTATCTTCAATTCTTCCCGTCACAATGCCTGGTGGGCATGAAACTCGGCTTCTACGAACACTCCAGCGTGGCACGGGATTTGTTGCGGGAGATTCTCGAACGGCTGGGTGCACAAGTCATCAGCCTGGGACGTACAGATGAATTCGTCCCCATTGATACCGAAGCGGTAAGTGAGGCTGATGTCCAACAAGCGCGACACTGGGCGGTTCAGCATGTTTTTGATGCGATTTTTTCTACCGATGGCGACGCCGATCGGCCGTTGCTGGGTGATGAAAACGGTACCTGGTTCAGGGGCGACATCGCCGGTCTCCTGTGTGCGCAATATCTCGGGGCACAGGCTGTTGCCACAACAGTGAGCTGTAACACGGCGGTGGAGTTATGCGGCTCGTTCACGCAAGTAACCAGAACTCGCATCGGGTCACCTTATGTAATCGAGGCCATCGAAGGCCTGATTGAATCCGGTGCGCAGAATATCGTCGGATTTGAGCCCAATGGTGGCTTTCTTGTCGGGTCGCTTATTGAGAAAAATGGCCAGGTGCTGGCGCCATTGCTGACGCGGGATGCGGTGCTGCCCATCCTCTGTCTGCTGTCTATGGCGCAAGAGAAAAGGGGCAAGGTTTCCGAATTGCCCAAAAACTTGCCAGCGCGTTTTACGGCGAGTGACCGCCTGCAGAACTTCCCGACTGAAACGAGCCGCAAAATTCTGTTGAATCTTGCTTCAGCCCCCACCGCCGTTAGCGAACTACTGAATGGCTTGTGCGGGAAACCCATCGGACTGGATCAAACCGATGGTCTGCGCATATTTCTTGAGAATAACGAAATCTTGCATTTCCGCCCCTCGGGTAATGCGCCAGAACTGCGCTGCTATGCCGAGGCAGCCACGCAGGAAAGAGCCGGGCTACTGGTACAAGCGGCTTTGTGCTGCATGAAGAGCTTTGTTCAGCCATGTTGAGACGGCCGATTTTTACCGTCATGAAGCTTGTGGGTCGGCCTTCAGGCCGACGTGTCTATGATTCCTGTAGGGCTGAAGCTCGACCCATAACACTAATGAACAATCCGGGATGAAACCAGGGATGGACCAGAACGCCAAAATCTACATCGCTGGTCACCGAGGCCTTGTCGGCTCGGCCATCATGCGCAACCTTCAGGAAAAAGGTTTCAAAAACATCCTGGCACGTACCCATGCCGAACTTGATCTGAAGGACCAGGCCGCTGTCCGAGCCTTCTTTGCGTCGGAAAAACCCGACCAGGTCTATCTTGCGGCCGCAAAAGTCGGGGGCATTCATGCCAACAACACCTTCCCAGCCGAGTTCATTTACGAAAACCTGATGGTTGAGGCAAACGTTATTCATGAAGCCTGGTGTGCGGGTGTGCAAAAGCTTCTCTTTCTCGGGTCGAGTTGCATTTACCCCAGACTAGCTGCTCAGCCCATCAGCGAAGACGCACTGCTCAGCGGGACACTCGAAGCCACCAACGAGCCCTATGCCATTGCCAAAATCGCTGGAATAAAACTTTGCGAAAGCTATAACCGCCAGTATGGGGAAAGCCACGGTACTGATTACCGCAGCGTGATGCCCACCAACCTCTACGGTCCGGGCGACAATTACCATCCGGAAAACAGCCACGTCATCCCTGCGCTCATCCGCCGCTTTCATGAAGCTAAAGTCGCTAACGCGCCTTCTGTAATCATTTGGGGTAGCGGTACCCCACGCCGTGAATTTCTCTATGTAGATGACATGGCCGAAGCCTGCGTACACGTAATGAATCTCGACAAGGCAGCCTACGATGCCCATACCCGGCCCATGCAAAACCTTATCAACGTTGGCTATGGGAGCGACATTACCATTAAGGAACTCGCCTGTGCCGTAGGCAAGGCCGTGGGCTACCAGGGCCTGATACGCTTCGACACAAGCAAACCGGATGGCACGCCGCGCAAGTTGATGGATAGCCGCCGCATTACCGACCTCGGCTGGCAAGCCAAAGTCCATCTGGAAGAAGGGCTTGCGAAAGCCTATGCAGATTATTTGGCATCTTCGGTTTGTTAATTTACGTTATGGAAAGTAAATAACTTCCGTGTCTCCCTCACAACCGATCTTTCAGCTTCTCGGCCGACTCTGGCGCCATGTAAGTCCACGGCGGCGGGGGCAGGTCGGACTGCTGCTCGTTCTGATGATTTTTGCCTCGTTCGCAGAAATGTTCAGTATCGGTGCCGTGCTTCCATTTCTTGGCGCGCTGACTGCCCCTGGCCATGTCTTTTCTCATCCCTACGCTCAGCCATTCATACATGCATTCGGTATTCGCGTGCCTGAGCAACTACTCTTGCCGCTTACCATCGTCTTTGGACTTGCTGCCATAACGACGGGAGGGATGCGTCTGCTCTTCCTCTGGGCCAGTACCCGCCTGTCGTTCGCGATTGGTGCCGATCTCAGTATCGACATCTATCGCCGAACTCTCTATCAGCCTTATGCGGTTCATGTTGCCCGAAACAGCAGCGAAGTTATTAGTGGCATAACGGGCAAAGCCAGCGGAGTGATCTATAACTTTATCGTTCCTGCATTGATGCTAATAAACTCAAGCATCATGTTAATCACGATCCTGATAGCATTGCTTTACGTTGATCCGATGATTTCCTTTCTCGCATTTGGCGGATTCGGGCTGATTTATGCGTTGATCATCAGGCTTACAAAAAAAAGATTGCTTGATAACAGCCAGTGTATTTCACAAGAGTCTGTTAACGTCATCAAGTCCTTACAGGAGGGTTTAGGCGGAATACGTGACGTGCTGATCGACGGTAGCCAAGACGTTTATTGTCAAGTCTACCGCAATGCAGACCGGCCTCTGCGTCGTGCTCAAGGCAACAGCCTGTTTATTGCCCAAAGTCCACGTTCTGGTATGGAGGCGCTGGGGATGCTGCTGATCGCCGCGCTGGCCTATTCAATTTCACAACAACTGGACGGAATAGCCAAGGCAATACCAGTCCTCGGTGCCTTTGCGCTTGGGGCACAACGCATGCTACCGTTATTACAGCAAGCCTATGGCGCTTGGTCAACCATTCAAAGTGATCGGGCATCATTACAGGATGTTCTAGTCCTGCTCGACCAATCGCTACCCGCCTACGCCACCCAGACTGAAACCGAACCACTGCCTTTCAAGCAGCAGATTAGCCTGAGGCACCTCTCGTTTCGCTATAGCCTGGAAACCCCATGGGTACTCCGTGATCTGGACCTCACCATTGCAAAGGGAAGTTGTATCGGGTTTGTCGGTACGACGGGGAGTGGCAAGAGCACCTTGCTTGACATCGTGATGGGTTTGCTGCAACCCAGCGAAGGCATCATCGAAGTGGATGGGCAACTCATTACAGAGGTCAATCAACGATCATGGCAGGCGCATGTCGCACATGTGCCTCAGGCAATTTTTCTTGCCGACAGTAGTATCGAGGAAAATATCGCTTTTGGCGTTCCAAAGGACAAGATTGACCACGAGCGTGTCAGGTTGGTGGCCAAGCGGGCGCAAATTGCAGACATCATCGAAACCTGGCCCAAACAATATCAGACCTTTGTGGGCGAAAGGGGTATTCGTCTGTCCGGGGGGCAGCGGCAGAGAATTGGCATAGCCCGCGCGCTTTACAAAAATGCAGATGTAATCGTTTTCGATGAAGCCACCAGTGCGCTCGACAATGAAACCGAACAGGCCGTCATGCATGCCATTCAGAATCTCGGCGAAGGCCTCACCATCCTCATCATTGCCCACCGACTTACGACCTTGAAGGAATGCACGCAGGTGGTAGAACTTGGTGGCGGTGGCATAAAGCGCATCGGCAGCTATCAGGACATTGTAATGTGATCTGCGTGAGCTTATAAAATCGTTGTATTTCCATGTCTTGAGTATTCCCCATTTCTTATTCTGAATTTCATTGAGAGAGTTGAGTAGTTTGTGACGAAAATCATAATTCCTTACGGACGACAAGATATATCTGAAGCCGACATTCAGGCGGTTGTAGATGTCTTGCGTTCCGATTTCCTTACTCAAGGCCCGGTTGTTCCAGCTTTTGAAAAATGTGTCGCGGAATACTGTGGAACCCGGCATGCTCTTGCGGTGAATAGTGCCACAAGTGCCTTGCACATTGCCTGTTTGGCGCTTGGTGTCGGGCAGGGAGATTGGGTTTGGACTACCCCCATTACGTTTGTGGCAAGTGCAAATTGTGCAAGGTACTGTGGCGCACAGGTTGATTTCGTCGATATTGATCCGCGTACCTACAACATGAGCGTGGAACGGCTACAAGAGAAGTTGGAGCAGGCCGAGAAAATTGGCAAATTGCCCAAGGTCGTTATACCCGTGCATATGTGCGGGCAAGCTTGTGACATGCTGGGCATTCATGCGCTTGGCCAGAAATACGGATTCAAGATTATCGAAGATGCGTCGCATGCCATAGGTGGTAAATATCGAGGCGAGCCCATAGGAAATTGTCGCTATAGCGAAATTACTGTGTTCAGTTTTCATCCGGTCAAAATCATAACGACAGGGGAAGGCGGTATGGCGCTTACTAACGATGCCGGCTTGGCTGAAAGGCTGCAGCGATTTCGTAGCCACGGTATCACCAGTGATCGCACACAGATGCAGCCTCGGCCTTCGGACGAAATCTGGAACTACCAGCAGGTTTTCCTCGGTTATAACTTTCGCATGACCGAAATTCAGGCCGCACTGGGATTCAGCCAACTGACACGCCTGAATGATTTTGTTATCCGCCGCCATCGCATAGCTGAGTATTACGACAATGTTTTTTGCACTCTGCCGGTGATAGCACCGTGGCAACATCCGGATGCCTGGTCGAGCTATCACCTTTACCCGATTCGTGTCAGGCAAAGTCAATGCGGCAAGAGCCAGCGGGATGTATACAACGCCCTGCAGGCGGCTGACATTAATGTTAACTTGCATTACATCCCTGTATATCGCCAACCTTATTACGAGGCCATGGGTATTTCCGCGGGATATTGTCCGAACGCAGAGCACTATTACAAAGAGACGATAAGTTTGCCAATGTTTTCGAGTCTGGTCGAGGCGGATCAAGAAAAGGTATTCAATACATTGCGCGATAGTTTAAAAAGTGCCTGAAATGCAGAAGAACATATTCTTGAAAGATGAAGGTGATGCTTGGTTTGAGCGTAACCACCAGGCTATTCAAGGGCGCACTATCGGCCGCGACGAACCGGTTGTTCACGCCATCACTCGAGCACTACCCACCATACCCTGTGTGAGCGGGGAGAAACTACTGGAAATCGGCTGCGGTGAGGGCAAGCGCCTCACCTGGCTTGCTGAAAATCTCGGTCTTGAATGTCATGGTATTGAGCCATCTGCCAAGGCGGTTACTGTTGCGCAAGTAGCAGGCGTCAAGGCCCTGCAAGGAACGGCTGACGATTTGCCCTACGAGTCCGGGATATTCGACATTGTAGTGTTCGGTTTTTGTTTGTATCTCTGTGACCGCGAAGACCTGTTTCGCATCGCTCAGGAAACTCATCGCGTATTGAAGCCTGAATCGTGGGT
This sequence comes from uncultured beta proteobacterium, assembly GCA_903910495.1. The sequence continues at coordinate 2,965 of CAIVZW010000541.1, read as the reverse complement.
GGTCATCCAGGATTTCTTCGCGCCGGCTCCAACACGGCGTGATTATCACCACAAGCCTGGTCTATATTCCTACAAGATGGACTACCGTAGGCTTTTCGATTGGCACCCGGCCTATACCTGCTTTGCCCATGAAGTTAATCTTCATGGGCAGCGTCAATTTTCCGATGATCCACAGGAATGGGTCGCTACCTCGCTACTGCGAAAGAAAGATTTTGTTGAGTAAGCTTGCACTTGGCACCGTCCAGTTCGGGCTAACGTACGGCATTTCCAACCAGTCCGGGCAAGTTAACCGCGAGGAGGTAGGCCATATTATCGCGCTTGCCCAAGAAAGCGGCATTGACACGCTGGATACCGCAATAGGCTATGGTGATAGTGAGGAGTGCTTGGGTGCTGTTGGTAGCGAAAATTTCAAGATTGTTACCAAACTGCCCGGCCTGCCAGATGGTGTTGCTGAAATCAATGCCTGGGTTACCGAGCAGATGCAGATTTCATTGCGGCGGTTGAACGTGGATGCCGTCTACGGACTGTTGTTGCATCGCTCACAGCAATTGGTGGATGAAGCAGGCCGTGCATTGCTGCAAGCGCTCGAACGTCTCAAGGTTGAGGGGATCGTGCAAAAGATCGGTGTTTCGATCTACGCACCAGAGGAACTGGATACGATTACCCAGTCCTGCACCATCGACCTGGTTCAGGCGCCGCTTAACCTCTTCGACCGCCGTCTGGTTACCAGTGGTTGGTTGCAGCGACTGCATGACCAGGGAGTTGAGGTCCATACTCGCTCGGCTTTCCTGCAGGGACTGTTGCTGATGCCACGTGACGCCATCCCGGTCAAATTCGAGCGCTGGGCCCCTCTGTGGGATGCCTGGCACGCCAGCTTGGTTTGCTGTGATCTGACCGCCACGACTGCTTGCTTGCAGTACCCGTTGTCTCTTTCGCAAATAGACAGGGTGGTGGTTGGAGTTGACAGCGCTGCCCAGTTGCGTGAGTTGATTTCCATCGCCCGATTACCAAGCGCTATACAGGATTGGTCTGCGTTTGTGTGCGAGGATGAAAACCTGATAAACCCTTCCAGATGGAACATGCTATGAAGGTTGTCGCTATTGTTCAAGCACGCATGGGCTCTACACGCCTTCCTAACAAGGTTTTGAAACTGATCGGTGGCAAGCCCATGATTGAGCTTTTGCTGACACGCTTGGCGCGCTCAACGGAAATCGATGAAATCATTGTGGCCACGTCGGATGACGGCCGCAACCTGCCGCTGATCGATACTGTTTCTGCGTTAGGTTATCGCTGTTACGCCGGTAGCGAACATGACGTGCTTGATCGTTACATCAAGGCGGCCAGGATGGCCGAAGCCGGGATTGTGGTTCGGATCACGGGCGATTGTCCATTGATCGATCCCTCTCTGGTCGATGAGGCGATCCGTCGCTTCAAGGCGGTAGGTGTCGATTACCTCAGCAATGCCGCACCTCCGAGTTATCCGGATGGCCTGGATGCCGAGGTATTCACCTTCGCTGCACTCGAACGGGCTTCACGCGAGACTGACAAGTCCTTTGATCGTGAGCATGTGACCCCCTATTTGCGCGAAGTTGGAAAATTCCGTCAGGCCGCACTGCAAAATGACCAGGACTGGTCCGGCTTGCGGTGGACAGTTGACGAGCCGGCAGATTTTGACGTGATCTCCAAGGTCTTCGGGCATTTCGCACCTGACATTCATTTTGCCTGGCGTCAGGTGCTCAATCTGCAACTAAGTCAGCCGTTTCTGTTTGCCGTCAACCAGCATCTTATTCGTAACGAAGGAGCAACCATGAGCACCGGGCAAAAGCTCTGGAAACGCGCTAAACAAGTGATACCAGGCGGCAACATGCTGCTGTCCAAGCGAGTAGAGATGTTTCTGCCCGACCAATGGCCTGCTTACTTCAGCAAGGCCAAAGGCTGCAAGGTCTGGGATCTGGACGGCAAAGAATATGTCGATATGAGCATCATGGGTATCGGAACAAACACCCTGGGTTATGGGAACACCGAAGTGGATGCTGCCGTTCGGCAGATAGTCGACATTGGAAATATGTCCACATTGAATTGTCCTGAAGAGGTTTATCTTGCTGAGAAGCTGGTTGAAATGCATCCGTGGTCCGACATGGTTCGCCTGGCCCGCACAGGCGGTGAGGCCAATGCCATTGCCATCCGCATTGCGCGTGCCGCGTCGGGGAAAGACAAGGTCGCAATTTGTGGCTACCACGGCTGGCACGACTGGTATTTGTCGGCAAACCTTGGTGACGAAAAGAGTCTGGATGGCCATCTTTTACCCGGTCTGGAACCCAAAGGTGTGCCTAGAAATTTGCACGGCACGGTATTCCCGTTCAACTACAACAATTACGCTGAACTTGAAGCCCTGGTCAACGCCCACGATATCGGTGTGATCAAGATGGAAGTTGTGCGAAGCAAGGAACCAGAAGACAACTTCCTTCATAAAGTTCGAAAATTGGCGACTGAACGGGGCATCGTGCTGATCTTTGACGAATGCACGTCCGGCTTCCGCCAGACTTATGGCGGTCTGCACAAGATGTATGGTGTTGAACCCGACATGGCGATGTTTGGCAAGGCACTGGGCAATGGTTATGCGATTACGGCGACCATCGGCCGCCGCGAGATCATGGAGGCGGCGCAATCGACTTTCATCAGCAGTACCTTCTGGACTGAACGCATCGGCCCCGCGGCTGCATTGAAAACGCTGGAAGTCATGGAGCGTTTGCAATCCTGGAAAATTATCACCGAGATTGGCCTGAATATTCGTCAACGTTGGCAGCAACTGGCCGACAAACATGGCCTTGAGATCGAACACTGGGGGTTGCCGGCGTTGACTGGTTATACATTCCAGAGCCCCAATGCCTTGGCCTACAAGACTCTCATTACCCAGGAAATGCTCGCCAAAGGCTATTTGGTCGGTAACAGTGTTTACGTTTGT
>CAIVZW010000540.1 GCA_903910495.1 uncultured beta proteobacterium | reverse complement strand
TCCGGTTATCGACGTGCGGATCCTGATACAGATGGTCGATACGGTCGGTATTGAAGAGCGAGCTACGGCGCTTGATGCCATGCACGACATAGCCCTTCTTGAGCAGGAATTCGGCCAGGTAGGCACCGTCCTGACCCGTGATACCCGTAACAAGTGCTGTTTTATTCATTTTCTATCTGCCGTAATTGTCGTCAAAACGAACGATATCATCCTCGCCCAGATAACTGCCAGACTGAATCTCAACAATTTCCAGATCGATTCTGCCAGGATTTTCCAGGCGGTGAATCACACCCAAAGGAATATAGGTGGACTGATTTTCGGAGAGCAGGAGTGTTTCTTCACCGCGCACAATCTTCGCCGTCCCCTTGACCACGACCCAGTGCTCGGCGCGATGATGATGCTTCTGCAGGCTGAGACTTGCACCGGGTTTCACCAGGATGCGCTTGACCTGGTATCTCGGAGCGTAAGCCAGAGCTTCGTAACTTCCCCAGGGTCGATGCACGATGTGCTGGAACTCGGTTTCCGGGCGTGAAGCACTTTTCAAGGCCTCTACAACCTTCTTTACCGACTGTGCATTCAACTTGTCAGCCACCAGCACGGCGTCTTTGGTAGCCACGACAATAAGGTCACTGACGCCAACCGTGGCCACCAGCCGTCCATCTGAGTAAATGACGGAGTCCTGCGTATCGATGACTAGGACATCACCTTGTACCGTATTGCCCGAAGCATCGGTATTTCCCAGAACCGCCAGGGCATCCCAAGCGCCGATGTCGTTCCATCCCGCATCAAGCGGAATAACCACGCCATCGCTGATTTTTTCCATTACGGCATAGTCGATTGAGTCCGATGGACTCGCCGAAAAACTGACTGGATCAAGACGCAGAAAATCCATATCCTGCCGGGCATTAGCCACCGCATCGGCAACACTGTTCTTGATCGCAGGTGCAACGCGCTCCAAGGCTGCCAGATAGGAATCGGCACGGAACAGGAAGATGCCGCTGTTCCAGTGATAATCTCCGGTATTGAGATAGCCCTGTGCGGTTTCCGCATTGGGCTTCTCCACGAAGCGATCCAGAGCGAATCCGCCTTCAACGGGAAGTCCCCGGCGGATGTATCCATACCCTGTTTCGGGTCGGTTCGGAACAATGCCGAAGGTCACCAAAGCGCCTGACTGCGCATGCGGTGTTGCCGCCTGAATCGCCTGCTTGAAGGCAGCTACATCGGAAATTACGTGATCGGAAGGAAGTACAAGCAAAAGTGGCGCGTTTTGTTCCCCGCTTTCATTCAAGGCATGAATTGCAGCGGCTGCGACAGCAGGAGCGGTGTTGCGGGGAGCCGGTTCGAGCAGAATGTCAGCTTTAAGACCGATCTCCCGAAATTGTTCAGCGAGCAGAAAGCGATGAATTTCGTTGGCAACGGCGATTGTCACCCCTAAACCCTCTAGTCCGTCTAAACGGCGCAAGGTATTTTGCAGCAAGGAAAATTCGTCCGCCAGGCGAAGAAACTGCTTCGGGTAGTGTGTCCGGGACAGTGGCCACAAACGGGTACCCGAACCTCCACAAAGCAATACCGGACGAATGGTGGCTGCGCTCATCTGAATCAAACTCCCCATCAGTGATTTTTGTTCTAATGCCTGGACCAAACGGACAATGCGGACGATACCCACGCTACCGCCCTTGGATTGAGCGTCATTCCAAAAAACGCGATTACTCCAATCAACTTGTCGGGCTGAAGCCCGACCTACATCTTGCCCTCACCGCGCTGTCGCGCACCCTCTCCCGCGGGAGAGGGCTACTGCTAGGCGGCCTTGCGTACAGCGCTTGCCGGCAAACTTATTTGTTGCGGCCTGGTCAGGATATCCATCAGCACAACCACTCTGGCTTCACCATCTCTCGCCTCATAGAGGCGCAACAATTCTGCCTCTATCCCGACAAACGGCCCGGCTATCACTTTCAACTGCTCACCCACTGCAAACAATTCCTTCTGCGGAGCAGGCTGCTCAGTCAGTGCATCAATCAGTGCTGATGGAATTCTTGCGGCCACTCCACCAAACCGAACCAGATGCGATACTCCACGTGTACTGCGGATGGTCGACCAATTACTGCGACCCACCTCAAGATAAACAAACAGGTAGCGTGGAAACAGGGCTTCCGGGAGCACCACTCGATGCCCAGCGCGCAAGCGCTCAACCCTGAGTGTGGGCAAGAAACAGGTGTATCCCTGGTTGCTCAGATTCTCCCGGGCACGTTCTTCCTGGCGCGGTTTGGTATAGACGACGTACCAGCCTGACTCGGCAGACTGTTCTGCACGTGCTGTAGCCGAGATCAATTTGCATCTCCGATGGCAACTTTCTGAGGAAACGACGCATCTTCAGAGTTTCTGTCATCCGCATTGGAAATTAAAGTTTCCTGCCTCAGTGCCTCGATTTCTTCCTGCAGCTCGGCATATTCGCGCATCTTGCGCTGAAGGAAACTGACCGTAACCCGCGCTTTTTCTTCTATCCCGCTTGGCGTCAGCAAGTAAGCATAGGCTAGCTTGTTGTTTGCGCGGCGGAAGTTGTTGATTTTCACCAAGCCCTTATCCACCAGGGCACTCAGGCAATAATTCGTTTTCCCGACACTAATACCCAAACGCCCCGACAGATCACGCTGACTGATCTGCGGCTCTTCGGCGAGAAGCTTGAGTAGTTTGTATCGAAGATCTTCGCTTATCACAACAGGCGATCCAAGTGTGTTCAATAGTTGAACACACTACACGGAAATGCCTTTGGATTCAATAGCTGCGAATGGGAAAGCTTTTTTGCTCTGTTGTCGGGCTGAAGCCCGACCTACAAGCCCGACCTACAAGCCCGACCTACAAGGCTTATCAATACGGGAGAAGTTCAAAATAACTCACTGTGCGAGCCCGTTCGAATCAGCGTCAGCGTTCCCGTTTTGGCGTCGCCATCCTTGTCGTAAACGAGCAACCAGTCGGGCGCAACGTGACACTCGCGTGTACCTGCGTACTCGCCCGAGAGATTATGGTCGCGGTGCTTCTCGTCCAGTGGGCGGTCATTCATCAGTTCCTTCACGACGGAGCGCATCTTCTCCCAGTCATAGCGCCCTGAACGCTTGATTCGTTTCTTGTCTGACTTGAACTGGTTAGTTTCCTTGATTGCGCGTGACATGCGTCAAGGTCACAGGTCTTCAAGCGTAGTGTCTGTAACCTTCCCCGCCTTGGCAGCCTTGATGGCTGCCAGCGTCTTGGCGTTCGGTCGAGGCACCTGTATGGGAAGGCCGCCGGTGTCCACAACACTACGCAGAAACAGACGAATAGCGGTGCTCACATCCAATCCAGCCGCCTTGAGTACTGCAGCGGCGTCCCGCTTCAATTCCGGCTCAACCCGGGAGCGAACATCAACAGTCATCATCGAACTCTCCTTCAAATAGCGACATCTAATGTAGCTACATTGTAGCGCCTGCTGAACTCCAGTTCAAGCCTGAGCCTTGTAGGTCGACCTTGTGGGTCGGCCTTCAGGCCGAATGTGCTTATTTAAGCTTTTGTCGGGCTAAAGCCCGACCTACATATATCCGGTTAATGCTTACTCGTGATAATCGACAGCGGCATAAGGCCATACAGCACCCCCCGCCCATTGCGCAGAAAATCTGCACTCCTACACTTGGTTCGGCCTTCAGGCCGACAAGGTTTTCTCGATCCACGATATTTCTTCTTCAAACCGCTTCGATCTTCAATCCCGCGCGAGTGGCCGCTTCGAGTTGATGCTTATCGGACGAAATGAAAACGTCGGCCTTCAAGACCGCCGCACTACCAATGTGAATGGCATCCATACCGCGCAGAACGCTGGTTTCGAGACTCGAAACCGCCTGTCCCAAGACCGCAGGAGTCAGGTCGCAAATGGCAGCATCCTCGATATCGGCCAGCAACAATGACTTCAATTGCCGATATTGCGTATCGGTAATCCTGTCCTCTCGACGCAAACGGCGAAAGGCTGAAATTATTTCGGGTAATGCTATAGCGGACAAACCGATCTCGGTTGCCTTATCACACCATGCCAGCACGGCATCCGTTCCTGTCTCACTGACATAACGTTTGATAAAGGCGGATGAATCAAAAAAAACGAGCATCTGGGCCCTCGTTCATAAGCCCGATTTACGCTCTTCGAGAATCAAGCGGCTGACAGAAACGCCATCCAGGACAAGGGGCTGCGCTTTGCGCCGCTTCCACGAGGGCAAATCAGCCATAACCGGAACAATATCGGCTATGGGTTTACCGTTGCGGAGTACGCGCACCGATCCACCTGACTCGACAATGTCAAAATACTGCTTG
>CAIVZW010000539.1 GCA_903910495.1 uncultured beta proteobacterium | reverse complement strand
GGACTTGCCGGAAAGGTTCGCTTCATCGGGTTTGTCGGCGGGACAGAAAAAGCTGCCGTTTATCATGCAGCGTCTATTTTGGTAGTCCCTTCGAGAATGGAAGCCATGTCCATCGTCGCTGTCGAAGCCGGCATTTGCGGCAAACCTGTTCTAATGACAGACCAATGCGGCCTCGATATCTTGCGCGAAGTGGAACCGAGATTGGTCGTCACCGCATCTGCAGAATCTTTGGCGGATAGCTTGCGATATGCACTGAGCAATGAAGATATGATGATGTCGTGGGGCGTGAAATGGCAATCCTTGGTGAGGCAGCATTTTCTTTGGCAGGATATCGGTAGGCAATTTTCTACATATCTGTCAAAGATTGTCCGGGCGGGTGCAAAACAGTGAATCTGCTGTTGGTAACCCAGTATTTCTGGCCTGAATCTTTTCGTATCAATGAGGTTGTGGCGTCATTGTCGCAGCGGGGAGAAGATGTAGTCGTTCTGACAGGAAAGCCGAATTATCCGGAAGGGAAGCTGTTTCCCGGATACCGGGTGTTCGGCTGTCACGAAGAGTCTTACTGTAAGGCGAAGATATTGCGCCTGCCTTTGCTGCCCCGCGGCAACAAGAGCGTAGTGCGCTTGGCGCTCAACTATCTTTCATTCATCGTATTTGGTCTCATCTGCGGTCCTTGGTTATTGCGTGGTCAGCGGCCAGAAGTAGTCTTGGTGTATTGCCCGTCTCCTCTATTGCAGGTGCTACCGGCTCTGTTCATTGGGTGGCTCAAGCGCGCACCTGTAGTCGTGTATGTGCAGGACCTCTGGCCTGAAAGTCTCGAGGCTACTGGTTATGTGAGCAACCGATGGATTATCGGTTTTGTCAGAACGATAGTGAAATTTATCTACCGCCATTCCGACCTTATCCTGGTTTCCTGCCGGCCGTTCGAGGAGTCGATCAGAAGTCTCGCTCCGGAAAGTCGGATCGCCTACTACCCCAATTCGGTGGATGCCTCCTTTTGCAACCCTGATGCCGGTACTAAGCCGGCATTGCCAGTACTCGACAGTGGCTTCAATATAGTCTTTGCAGGAAACATCGGCTCGGCACAGGCTGTACAGGTGATTATCGAGGCTGCGGCCTTGTTGAAGGACTATCCAGAGATCCGCTTCGTGGTTCTGGGATCGGGCAGTGAGTTCGAGTGGATGCAGGAGCAAATTCGGGAGCATCAATTATTAAACGTGCATTTGGCGGGTCGCTTCCCGGTAGATGCCATGCCCTATCTGCTTTCCAAGGCTTCTGGATTGCTGGTGACTCTGGCTGACCGGCCGATTTTTGCCGCGACCGTGCCAAACAAGATTCAAGCCTACATGGCGGTAGGGCGCCCGATCGTCGCCTGTCTCAACGGCGAGGGGGCGCGGTTGGTCAAAGAAGCTGAAGCAGGGCTTACGGTACCGGCGGAGGATGCGACAAAACTGGCCGAGGCGGTCTTGGCCCTGTACCGAATGCCGCGTGAAATGCGTGAAATGCTTGGTGCCAATGGCCGTGCCTACTACCATGCGCATTTCGATCATGAGAAGCTGGTTTCAGAACTGATGGGTCACTTGCGAGATGTGGCCGGGAGCACACCATGAAAGTGTTGGTACTCGGGGCTAACGGAATGATTGGCAGCACGATGCTGCGTGTGCTTTCGGAGCACGAAGGCTGGTTTGTCACAGGCACAATTCGTTCCGAGAATACCCGAAGTTTGTTTTCTGCTCCGTTGGCGCAGCGATTGATCAGTGGTATTGACTTGGCCAACACCGATTGCATGTCGCACCTGTTTTGCGAAGTCAGACCGAATGTGGTGGTTAATTGTGCCGGGCTGACTAAGCATTTGACTGCAGGAAATGATCCAGTATCCGCGCTGACTATGAATGCCATGTTGCCACACCGCCTAGCGGAATTCTGCGAAATGTTGGGTGCGCGCTTAATACATGTCAGCACCGACTGTGTTTTTTCGGGCAACAAAGGCAATTATTCGGAGCTGGATCAACCTGATGCGTTAGATTTTTATGGCAAGAGCAAGCATCTGGGCGAGGTGGTTGGCCCGAATTGCCTGACACTTCGCACTTCCACAATTGGTCGCGAATTGGGAACGCGTCATGGCTTGCTGGAGTGGTTTCTAGCCCAGACTGAATGTAAAGGCTATCGGCGGGCGATATTTTCCGGATTATCGACGGTAGAATTTGCTAGAGTCGTGCGCAATATCGTGATCCCCAACGAAAATCTGTCTGGGTTGTATCATGTCGGCTCTCGACCAATCGACAAGGATAGTCTTCTGCGCCTGATTGCACAGGTGTTCGGGAAGGAGACTTTGGTTGTGCCAGACGATCAGTTGACCATTGACCGCAGCCTTGATGTCTCCCGCTTTGCTGCGGCAACGGGTTATCGTGCCCCCGATTGGCCAAAATTGATTAAGATGATGTGGGATTATCAGTAACAGGAAAGTCTTGAACGATGTTTGATGACAAAGTATTAATGATTACCGGTGGTACCGGATCCTTTGGGAATGCCGTTCTCGACCGATTCTTGCACACGGGAGTGCGTGAAATTCGCATCTTCAGTCGTGATGAGAAAAAGCAGGAGGACATGCGCATTGCCTTGAGCAACCCTAAGCTCAGGTTCATCATCGGTGACGTTCGTGACTACGACAGTATTCACCAAGCGATGCATGGGGTTGATTATGTATTTCATGCGGCCGCTCTCAAACAGGTACCATCCTGCGAGTTTTACCCGATGGAGGCTGTCCGAACGAATGTGCTCGGGGCAGAAAATGTTTTAAATGCTGCGGTGGTGCGCCGTGTGAAGCGGGTAGTGGTGCTGAGTACGGATAAGGCTGTGTATCCGGTAAACGCCATGGGTATTTCGAAGGCGATGATGGAAAAGCTGATGGTTGCCAAGGCGCGTTTGTTGGGTGACGGTGAAACGGTTCTTTGCGCTACTCGCTATGGCAATGTGATGGCTTCGCGCGGTTCAGTGATTCCCCTATTTGTTCAACTGATCAAAGAAGGCAAGCCGCTCACGGTGACTGATCCGAATATGACCCGCTTCCTGATGTCGCTCGAGGATTCTGTCGACCTCGTTC
>CAIVZW010000538.1 GCA_903910495.1 uncultured beta proteobacterium | reverse complement strand
TGGCCAGGATCGGGGCTCCCCGGTGGCCTGGCAGTTTGCGTAGTTGCCGTGCTGCCACAAAACCGTCGAGATTCGTCACCTGCCAGGTGAGGGTCGACGGTCTGATTCAGTCACTTCGTTTGCATCGGTTTTAATCGATCGCATTTAGATGAGCATGCTTTAAACCCAGATTGTCCATTGGACGAAATTTGGGGCAAAAAAACCGTTCGTGGTGAGCTTGTCCCCCAAGGGGATTTCCTTCGGGGCAGCGGAATTTCGAATCGGCTGGGCGGCAAGTGGAACGGACCAGTTACCTTTTAGATGCGTCGTCTTCATATTGGCCACCTTTACTGCCATGGCGTTCAACACAAGTCATCCAGCCTCAGGAAAACAGCCGCGCCCACAGCGCGGAAACGGGCATGATCAGCAGCAGGGCCGGGAGCATATTGACGATGGGGAATATCTTGATGCCGCAAATTCTCAGCCCCGTGGCCAGCATGATGACGCCGCCACAGGCAGAAAAGTCGGCCAGCATGGCCGGCGACGCAAGGGGAATCAGCAGATGGGCGCTGAAGTAGAGGGTGCTTTGAATCAGCACTTGGGGAACGGCAATCAGCGCCACCGAATAGCCCAGTTCAGCCGCAAAAATCATGGCGGTAAACAAATCCAGAACGGCTTTGGCGAGGAGAATGTCGGGGGCTCCGGTCATCCCTTCATGGGTCGCTCCAAATATCCCCATGCCACTGGCACAGAACAGCACCATGATCGTCACATACTTGACCACGAAACCATCGATCAGCGGATTTTCACGCTCATTCGGCCAGCTCTGTCCGATTCTTTCCTTAGCCCAGTTCACGGCCAGTCCCAGACCACGCTCCAGAAACAGCAATTCGCCGATCAGTGTTCCCGCCAGCAGGGCCAGGGCAACCGCGGGCATGGCATGCACCTTGTTGGTCAGAACGGTGCCGATACCAACGGAGATGATTCCGCAGATCTGCGGCAGGGCTTCCTTGACCCGAACGGGGATGATTCGCCCCAGGGCAGCTCCAAAAACCCCGCCGAGAACCAGTGCGGCACTGTTGACCAACGGACCCAACATTGAACAAGCCTCCTGAAAAGTAATCCGGCCTGCAATGCTCGTCAATCACCAGCCCCGAAACGACAAGCTACAGAAACCGCACGCACCTTACCATCCAGGGCAAGCTGTTTCAAGACGCCAGCAGAATAATCAGATTCCCGAGCCTCCCTCTTCCAGGGCCATTTCCGGGACCGTGAATACCTTGATCTGACGGGGCTTGAGCCAGACCGTCTGGCCCCTGGCCAGACTCAGGACGGTTGCACGCTCGCGCGTGAGTTCGACCTCGATCAGTTCGGAAGCATGCGCCAGTTCAACCCGCACCAGCGGGCCGATGGCGTGCACGTCCTGCACCAGCGCCTCAAGCCCGCCCGGCAAGGGGGTATGCTCAATATCGATGTCATGCGGCCGGACAAAGGCCATGGCCTCCCCTGTGGCCGTGTTGTCCGGTTCATCGCCGTCAACATCGCGGCCGATGTCGGCCCACTTGCCGTGCACCCGGTTGTGAAAGACATTGACGTTGCCGAGGAACTGATAGACGAAGGGCGATGCCGGATTGGAGTACACCTCATCCGGTGTGCCGATCTGTTCGACACGGCCGTGGTTCATGACCACCACGCGATCGGCCACTTCCAGCGCTTCCTCCTGATCGTGCGTGACGAAGACGCTGGAGATGTGCATTTCATCGTGCAGACGCCGCAGCCAGCGACGCAATTCCTTGCGCACCTTGGTGTCGAGCGCACCAAAGGGCTCGTCGAGCAGCAGCACCTTGGGTTCGACAGCCAGCGCACGCGCCAGCGCGATGCGCTGGCGCTGACCGCCGGAAAGCTGTGACGGATAGCGCTCGGCCAGCCAGTCGAGTTGAACGAGTTTGAGCAGATCGAGCACCCGGCGGCGAATCTCACTCTCGGTCGGACGCTCGTGCTTAGGCTTGACGCGCAGGCCGAAAGCCACGTTTTCGAACACCGACATGTGCCGGAACAGCGCGTAATGCTGGAAAACGAAGCCGACCTTGCGTTCGCGCGCATGCAGGTGTGTCGCTTCCTCGCCGGCGAATTTCACATGCCCGGCATCGGCCGTTTCCATGCCGGCGATGATGCGCAGCAGGGTGGTCTTGCCGCAGCCGGACGGGCCCAGCAGCGCTACCAGTTCGCCGGTCGGGATGTGCAGGTCGATATTGTCGAGCGCGACAAAGTTACCGAAACGTTTGCCGACACCACAGATTTCTATACTCACGATTTCTTTCCGCTTATGTGCGTCACTTTTT
>CAIVZW010000537.1 GCA_903910495.1 uncultured beta proteobacterium | reverse complement strand
GTCGATTCCGAAGTCGCTGATCGAAGCCGCCGCCATTGACGGTGCTTCACCCTGGCGCCGCTTCTGGACCATTGTTTTTCCGCTGCTTTCGCCGACCACTTTCTTCTTGCTCGTCATCAACGTCGTCTACTCTTTCTTCGACACCTTCGGCATTATCGACGCGACGACCAAAGGCGGCCCCGGCAAGGACACCTCGATTCTCGTCTATAAGGTCTATTACGACGGCTTCAAGGCCATGGACATGGCCGGCTCGGCGGCGCAGTCAGTCGTGCTGATGTGCATCGTGATTGCCCTGACCGTGATCCAGTTTCGTTTTGTCGAGAAGAAAGTACAGTATTAAACATGATCGAGCGCCGCCCCGGTCTGACCTTCCTGACGCATGCCATCTTGCTGGCCGGCGTGGCCATCATCGCCTTTCCCCTGTACCTGACGCTGGTCGCGTCGACGCAGACGGCCGAGCAGATCACCCAGGCGATTCCGATGTCGATGCTGCCCGGAACGAACGCGCTGGAAACGTACAAGATAGCCCTGTTTGGCGGACAAAGCGCAGCCGGCAGCGAGATTTCCGGGTCTGCGCCAATGATGCTGGTGAGCCTGATCACGGCGCTGATCATTCCGCTTGGCAAGATCACGATGTCGATGCTTTCGGCATTTGCCATCGTGTACTTCCGCTTTCCGTTTCGCAACCTGATTTTCTGGATGATCTTCGTCACTCTGATGTTGCCGGTCGAAGTGCGCATCGGCCCAACCTACGAAGTGGTCGCCTCACTCGGCATGCTCAATACTTACGCTGGCCTGTCGATACCCCTGATCGCTTCGGCGACGGCGACTTTTCTTTTCCGCCAGTTTTTCCTGACCGTTCCCGACGAACTGGTCGAGGCCGCGCGCATCGACGGCGCCGGCCCGATGCGCTTCTTCTGGGACGTCCTGCTGCCGCTCTCACGCACCAGTATCGCCGCTCTCTTCGTGATCCAGTTCATCTACGGTTGGAACCAGTATCTGTGGCCGCTGCTGATGACCACCAGCGAAGACATGTACCCGGTGGTGATGGGAATCAAGCGGCTGATTGGTGGCGATTCATATACCGAATGGAATGTTGTCATGGCCACCGCGATTCTGGCCATGCTGCCACCTGCACTGGTTGTCATGCTGATGCAGAAGTGGTTCGTCAAGGGCTTGGTGGATACTGAAAAATAAGTTGTGACATCACGACTTTTATATAAAACGCTACTAAGCCGATACCGGCACAAATTGAATCCTACTGAGATCTATGGCATCCATCACATTCAACAACGTCTTTAAACGCTACGGTAGCGGCAAGACCGCCAACCAGGTCATACACGGTGTCAGCGCACAGATCGCTGACGGCGAGTTCGTCGTCGTCGTCGGGCCTTCGGGCTGTGGCAAATCCACGTTGTTGCGCATGGTGGCCGGTCTGGAAGAAATCACTGGCGGAGAAATTTCCATCGGCAACCGTGTGGTCAATGATCTTGAACCGTCCGAACGCGATATCGCCATGGTCTTCCAGAACTATGCCTTGTATCCGCACATGAACGTGTTCGACAACATGGCCTATGGCTTGAAGATTGCCAAGGTACCGATGGATGAAATCAAGGCGCGCGTGGACAAGGCGGCAAAGATACTTGAGATCGGCGCTTTCATGCAGCGCAAGCCGCGTGAGCTTTCGGGCGGGCAGCGTCAGCGCGTGGCGATGGGACGTGCCATTGTGCGACAACCGCAGGTATTCCTGTTTGACGAACCCTTGAGCAATCTGGATGCGAAATTGCGAGCACATACCCGGCTCGAAATCCAGAAGCTGCATCGTGAGCTCGGGATCACCTCCCTGTTCGTCACGCATGACCAGGTCGAGGCCATGACGCTGGCGCAGCGCATGATCGTCATGAACGCCGGTGTGATGGAGCAATTCGGTACGCCCGAGGAGGTCTATAACCGGCCCGCGACAACCTTTGTGGCGACCTTTATCGGTTCGCCGCCGATGAATCTATTGAAACATGCCCCAGAGGCTCGGCCCGGAACCATTCTCGGCATACGCCCCGAGCACTTGGACATTACACCAACGGGTTGGGCATTGAGCGTAGATGCGCTGGAAACACTGGGTGCCGAACGGCTGGTTTATGGCCGCTGGCAGCATGGTGCCGGTGATGAACTGGTCATCATCCGCACCGATGAAGGCCAGCCCGTTCCCTCTCTTGGCAGCACGATCCACGTGACGCCGCGTGCAGACCGCCTGCACTGGTTTGATGCCACCACCGGCAAACGTATCTAACGTGGATATAAGCAAAAAGGACTGTTTTATTTTCGACCTGGATGGGACTGTTTATCTGAGCGACCAGCCCATCCAAGGGACGATTGACTTCATCAAACGCAATCAGGAAAAAAAGGAAATCTTTTTCCTGACCAACAACACCTCGAAGAATCTCGCCGATTACACCAGGAAACTGGCAAAAGTCGGGCTTGAGGTCGGGGTGGAACGGATTCTTTCGCCCTTGTTGCCTTTGGTAGATCACCTGAAGGAACAGGGGATCAGGTATATCTATCCGGTGGGCAACACCAGCTTTCTAACCTTCCTGCAAGAGCGGATGCCGGACGTGGTGTTTACTGCTGGTGCGGAATGTCAGGCGGTGGTTCTCGCATACGATACCGAACTGACCTATGAAAAACTGGCGAATTCGTGCCTGCTGCTGCAACGTCCTGAGGTGCATTTTCTGTCGACCCATCCCGATCTGGTTTGTCCATCGCTCAAGGGCCCCTTGCCGGATACCGGCAGCTTCGTCAAGTTGTACGAGGCGGCTACCGGACGCTTGCCTGAACTGGTTTTTGGCAAACCCAGCACCCTCGTTCTTTCACCTTTGCTCAAGCGCTTCAGGCGGGATGAGATGGTGATGGTCGGAGATCGTCTGAGTACCGACAAATTGCTGGCCGAAAATGCCGGGATTGATTTTATTCTGGTCTTAAGCGGCGAGGCCGGGCGTGAAGATCTTGCCGGTCTTGAGCGTCAGCCAACGCTCGTTGTTGACGACCTGGGTTCCTTGTAGAGAAACACCTATGGAAATCCGGCCAATTTGAATTGATAATGACTCCGGGTGTGCCACTGACCGGTGTCGAAGTTGCCATGGTTTCGCATGGCTTGATTGCTGTGGAGGCGTGATGCGCGAACTGGCCGGAACATGGATGCGTCATTCGGGCGATTTCTGGGGTGGTTTTTCCGCCATGCTGGTGGCCCTGCCGGCGGCCGTTGCCTTCGGAGTCACCGTTTATTCGGCGATCAGTCCACAATATGCGGCTTTCGGCGCATTGGCCGGGATTCTCGGAGCGACCGCACTCGGGCTCATTGCACCGACCTTTGGCGGTACGGACCGGCTGATTACCGCGCCGTGTGCCCCGGCGACGGCGGTACTCTCCGCCTTTGCCATTCAGCTGGTCGCACAGGGCGTGCAGCCGGTCGCCGTCGTGCTGATGATGACGGTACTCGGCATCCTCGCCGGCATGATCCAGATCCTCATCGGTTTTCTCGGCATCGGCAAACTGATCAAATACATCCCCTATCCCGTGGTCAGTGGTTTTCTGAGCGGTGTCGGACTGATCATCATCGGCAGCCAGTTGCCGAAATTTGCCGGCGCGCCAGCAGGATCCTACTGGCTGGAGGTACTGACCTATCCGCAGAACTGGGATTGGCGCGGTCTGACCATTGGCGGCGTCACCGTCGTCGCCATGTTTGCTGCGCCTAGAATGACCAAAGCCGTGCCGGGTACCATTATCGGCATTCTTGCGGGTCTTATGACCTATGCCGGCATCGCCAGCACCGACCCGTCGATGCTCGAACTGGCCGGGAATCCGCTGGTTGTCGGTTCGCTCGGATCAAGCAGCGAAGGGTATGTCGGCCTGATCACGAATCGCTGGTACCAGATCGGCGAACTCAAGCTCGCGCAGGTCGCGGCGTTGGTCGGCAATGCGCTTACGCTGGCCGCACTGCTTTCCATCGATACGCTGAAAACCTGCGTCATCCTCGATCAGATGACGCGTACCCGCCATGATCCGAATCGCGAACTGGCGGCACAGGGATTTGCCAACATGGTGGCGTGCTCCGTCGGTGGTATGCCGGGTGCCGGAACCATGGGGCCAACGCTGGTCAACCTGAAGAGTGGTGCCAAAACGCGGATTTCCGGCATCGTTGAAGGGTTGACCGCACTGATCGCTGCCCTGTTGCTGGGTTCCTTCGTCTCCTGGATTCCTGTGGCGACCTTGAGCGGTATCCTGATCGTCGTCGGCCTGCGCATGATCGACACCGATCCGCTGCGCTTTCTCGAGTCACGCTCGACGGTGCTGGACTTCTCGGTCGTGCTGGCGGTTATCGGCGCCGCGATTTTCTGGGGATTGATTGTGGCTTCCGCGGTCGGCGTGATTCTGTCGATCATTCTTTTCCTGCGCGAGCAGGTCGGCGGCAATGTCGTCCGGCGCAAGAGCTTTGTCGGCCAGCGCTCTTCAACCTGGTACCGGCCCGAAGAAGAAATGCAGCGTCTGGAACAGAAGGGCGATACCGCCGTCATCTTCGAACTGCAAGGCAGCCTTTTCTTCGGCACGACGCATCAACTCTATCTGACGCTGGAACCCGAACTGGCAACCACGGATTATCTGATCCTCGACATGCAGCGGGTGCAATCGGTCGACGTGACGGCGGCACACATGCTCAATCTGGTGCGCGATGCCCTGTCCGAACGTAGGGTCCCGCTATTGCTCTCCAATGTGCGCGAATGCCTGCCCAACGGCCGCAATCTGCGTGAATTTCTTGAACTCGCCGGACTCGTCCCGGATGGGGAAACGGTACTCATCATGCCGACGCTGGAAGCGGCCATCGAATGGGTGGAAGATCGCCTGCTCGGTGACGTCGGGGTGACCAAAGTCGATTTGCCGCCGCTTGACCTGCACGAGATCGAACTGTTCAAGGGTAGCAAGCCCGACACGCTGACCGACCTGAAAAATTGCATGGAGAATCGTTCCTGCAAGGCGGGAGAGACCATTTATTCGCGCGGCGAGACGGATGCGAATCTCTACCTGATCCGCAGCGGGGAAGTGCGGATGATGGGCTGCGTGGGCGGGAGTTCGCGTTTGCGCCGCATCGCCACCTTCGGCCGTGGCGAGTTTTTTGGCGGCCTGGCGTTTCTTGACCAGCGGCCGCGCGGCAATGATGCCATCGCCTCTGTCGACTCCGAACTGTTTGTGCTGACACCGGAGAAATTCAACTACCTGGCCGAGGAGCACAAGCGCATTGCCTTCGTGCTCGTCTCGCAACTGGCGAAAACGCTGGCTGTACGCCTTCGGCATACGGATGATGAATTGACGCTGCTGCAGGAGAACTGAGCGGCTGGATTCCAGTGGGTTGCGCCCAGAAGGAAAATAACACCGCGGTATTTATGCTGTACTGGTCGTCGCAATCCACTGGTTGAGAAGGTATCGGGCGCTGTCGATAATTTCTCCAGCGGTGAGGCCGACCGGGCCGCAACCCCGGGCGACAAGATGGTCGGCGGCAGCACCGTGCAGATGTACGGCGGCGAGCAGGGCGGCGAGCGGAGGCCAGCCCTGGGCGAGCAGGGCGCTGATGAAACCGGTCAGTACATCGCCGCTGCCCGCCGTGGCCAGCCCCGGATTGCCGCTGGTATTGATGAACCACGCGCCTTCGGGCGAAGCGACAAGGGTTCCACAGCCCTTGAGTGCGACAAAGGCGTTGAAGCGTTCGGCGAGTTTCAGCACGGCGGCGAGGCGATCAGCCTGTACTGTGGCCACGTCGCAGTCAAGCAAGCGGGCGGCTTCAGCCGGGTGCGGGGTGAGCAGCGTGGGAGCGCTGCGTGTGGCCAGCGCAACGTGCAGTTCGCCTTCTCCGGCAACGAGGTTAAGCGCGTCGGCATCAAGCACGAGCGGTAGGTCGAGTTGGCAGGCGTTACCGAGCAGGGTGAGTGCCTGCGCACTGGTGCTCATGCCGGGGCCGCAGGCCAGTGCCGAAAGGTCGGTGCCAAGCAACTTCACAGGCGTGCGCAGCATGAGTTCGGGTTGCTGCATGTCGAGTGCCGGTGCGTGTTCGTCGAGCAGGCCGACATAAACCCGGCCGCTGCCAAGACGCAGCGCAGCGCGTGCCGCCAGCAGCGCGGCGCCGACCATGCTGCCGGCACCACCGAGGATGCCGGCGTTACCGTGGTCGCCCTTGTGACTGTTGCGCGGACGTTGCTTGAGTTGTGCGCCAAAAAGATCCGGAGCGATGGTGCGCCCGGGGGCTTTTGACAGGCGTTCTGTATCCAGGCCGAGCGCAGCAATTGAAATCTCGCCGCAATGGTCGGGTCCATCGGCGGTCAGCAGTCCCGGCTTGCCACCGATGAAGGTGATGGTGTGGCTGGCGCGGATGCTTGCCCCGTGCCGCTTGCCGGTGTCGGCATCAAGACCGCTCGGACAGTCGAGCGCGAGCAGCGGGCAGCCGTCGCGCGCGGCCAGCGCGTTGGCGCAGCGGATCAGGCCGGCGTAGGGCTCGGTGATTTCACGCTTCAGACCGATGCCGAACAGGCCGTCAATGATCAGTGACCAGCGCGTGCCTGCAGGAATCGCCGCGAGCGTGCTTCCACCCGCATCGGCAAAGCGCTGGAAAGCTTCCGTTGCGTCCAGCGGCAGATCCGTGGTCTGGCCGACGAAAACCACGTGCGTGTCGAAAAAGCGCTCGCGCAGCAGACGTGCCGCTTCGAAGGCATCGCCACCATTGTTTCCGGGGCCGGCGAGAATGAGGATGTTTGCCCCGCGATCAACGCAAAGTTCGCCGGCGAGGTCGGCGGCAGCAAGGCCGGCACGTTGCATGAGCGGTTGATCGGCCGCGGCGGCTTCGATGTGGCGCAGGTCGGCAGAGCGATAGAGCAGGGTTGAAGGCGTCATTGCTTGGTCATCGCTCCATTATTGTTTCGCGGGTGAATCTGCTTCAGTGTCAGGCGTTGGAGCGGGTTTTCCGGCAAAGGTCATCGTGCCCTGAGTGGTGCGTTCATCGTTGCTGAAAAGACCTTCCCAGTGATCGCCGTCGGGGAAGGTGTGTTTTCCCTGCCCTTCCCTGAGGCCTTTTTGCCAGTAGCCTTCGTAGCGCGATCCATTCTTCGACAAATAGGACCCCTGGCCATGGAATTGGCCGTCTTTCATCTCGCCTTCATAGACATCGCCATCATCAAAACTCGTTTTTCCCTTGCCATTCTGCTTGTCCGCGACCCAGTCGCCAGAGTAGCTGAAGCCGCCAGTCTTCGAAATGAATACGCCCTGGCCGACTTTAACTCCGTTCTCCAGGCCGCCTTCAAAACTGTCGCCGCTCGTCCATTCGATCCGGCCCTGTCCGCTGGGCAGACCGCTCGGCTGGGCAAAACGGAAGTCGCCGATGTAGGTCGTGTTGCCTACGCTGACGCGCTTGCCCAGCGTCATGTCGGGCTGAGCGGCGGGCTTTCTCGGCACCGCTTCGGCGGGTACGGCCAGGGCCATCTGCGCCGGGGCCGGGGAAGATGCGGCGATGATCGATCGGCCGGACGCCAGCGCCGTGGGCGATGGCGTCACACTCGGGCCGGGATCGGTGAGGCCGGCGCCACTGGGCTGGATCGACTGTTCGGCGATGAAATCGGCCGTGCCGCTGTTGTCCGGATGCGACTGGCCGACATAGACGGCGCCGCCCGTGATGCGCAGCGGCACGATGGTGAAACGTCCGGCTATCTCCACCTCCGTCCGGTAGCTGCCGGCGTTGGTCTGGAATTCGATGGTGTGCCTGCCGTGCGGCAGGTTGGCGCGGGCGACCGAGATGCGCTCGGGCAGGGTTCGCCAGTTGCGGTCATCGGCCTGCTCTGTGGATACGGCAACGACGTTGGCGATCAGCCCGGCGATCCAGTGCGCCTTGTTGGCCTGTTCCTGCACGACCGACTTGAAACCGGCACGGATGACGCTGCGCAGGATGATGCCCGGCATCTGGTCCTTGAGCAGACGCCGGGCCATGGCGTCGGTGTTGGTCAGCGTTTCGACCGGCAATTGCTGGCCGGCAACGGTTAGCACAGGCGGCACCAGCACCCGGCTGGAGGACTTGATGAGCGGGAAGGAGAGCGGGGTGATGATTGTGCCATTCTTGCGCGGGATGGGGATCGGGATGTTCAGCGAATCAATGCTCGGCGCGAATCCGCTTTCGATCACGAATAATACGTCCGACTCACCCGGCTCGGGGCGGCGCTGGCCGACGCCCTCCAGCGCGGACTGGATGCTGGCCTTGCCCGGTGCCAGTAGCAGCGCATTGCGGTAGCCCGGTTCGGCCAGCGAGGGCTCTTCGGTGACCTCGAAGAAGTAGCCGGCCAGATAATGGGCAAAGGCGTTCTGAAAACCATTCTTCAGTTCGCGGACTTCCGGCGTGTCGAGTTCTTCCATCGGATAGCCGTCGAGTTTCCTGATCTCGCCGGTTTCCTGCTTGTCGTTCTCGGCCCGGAGCGCGTCGTACTCCTTCTCGCGGAAGGCTTCGATCAGTTTTTCCCGCTCATAGGTTTTTTTCATCTCGATGCGCGCGTGATCGAAGTTGCCGAGCATGATGTGGTTCAGCGTCAGGCGCGTGGACAGCAGCACCTTCTCGTAATCCTGCCCATCGTAGCGACGGGTCTTGTCGCTGATCAGGTAACTGCCGATGTCGCCGAACAGTTTGGAAGGGTTGGTGCGGAAGTCGTTTTCCCAGATCTGGATGATTTCATCGCTTTTCAGCCAGGCGTCCCGGCTGGTGGCGTAATTGCTGCCAAGACTGAACAACTCACCCTTTTCGAAAAAATAGAGGATGTCCTTGTCATCGCCCTCGTTGTTCTTTTCGATCTGCGCGATGGCCTGCCTGAGTGCGCCGGTCTTGACCTTGCTTACGGCTTCGTTGAGTTCGCTGTTGTACTGGCGCATCGGCCCGGCGGCACATACGGAAGGCAGTGCCGCCAGTAACAGGACTAGCAGGGTAACAGGCATTAGCGGCTTCACGGTTCTCCCCTTTAAGTTGCGGCTTTCTTGTATTGAGTATTATTCGATTATCCGCAAAAACGGGGTGATCAGCCAAAAAATAGTTGGGTTTGTGACGAAAGGATGTGAATCTGCGATGCTTCCGGACGCGGGATGACATTGTTCGCGGGTAGCGTGCAGGCAGACCGGCGAGAGCTGCTCTCGGCTATAATTGCTGCTTCTTCTCCTTGTTTCCACGCAGGTTTCCTGCCTTTTTCCCAAGCTCAACATGGCCGACATTCTTTTCCTGCGCGGGGCTCCCGCTTTCTCCACATTTCGTCTGCAGGGCTTGCAGCAACGCATTCAGACTATTGTTCCCGGCGCCAGCATCGCCAGCGCCGACTTCTGGCACTTTGCCAGTCTGAAGCGGGCGCTGAAAGATGCAAGCCGCCAGCAACTGTCGGCTTTGCTCGAAGAACAAGAAGCATCGAGGAGCGAAAGCGGCCAATTGTTTCTCGTTACGCCGCGCATCGGCACCATCTCGCCGTGGTCGTCGAAAGCCACCGACATTGCCTGGAACAGCGGTCTGGAGTCCATCGAGCGCATCGAGCGCGGCATTTCCTACCGCATCGAGGGCGTTCGCGCCGACGGGCGAACCTTGGTTTCGGCGCTGCTGCATGACCGCATGATCGAAACCGTGCTCGCCGATTTCGCACAGACGGCCGAACTCTTCCGTCACTTTTCGCCCAAGCCGATGGCGTCGATCGACCTGCTGGGTGGCGGGCGCGCTGCGCTCGTCGAGGCCAACACCCGTCTCGGGATGGCTCTGTCGGAGGATGAAATCGATTACCTCGTCGAATTGTTCGTCATCAAGACGCAGCGTAATCCGACCGACGTCGAACTGATGATGTTCGCGCAGGCCAATTCCGAACACTGCCGGCACAAGATTTTCAACGCGTCCTGGGTGATCGATGGCCAGCCGCGCCAGGAAACGCTGTTCGGTATGATCCGCGAGACGCACCAGGCGCATCCGCAGGGCAACATCGTGGTCTATTCCGACAATTCCTCGGTTTTCGAGGGCGCACTGGTCGCACGCTTCTGGCCGGCGGAGGATGGCACCTATGGCTGGAACGAGGAACTGACCCACATCCTGGCCAAGGTCGAGACGCACAACCACCCGACGGCGATTTCGCCCTTCCCTGGTGCCGCGACCGGTTCGGGTGGCGAGATTCGCGACGAAGGCGCCACCGGGCGCGGCTCCAAGCCGAAGGCCGGCCTCTGCGGCTTCTCGGTCTCCAACCTCTATCTGCCCGATGCGCAGCAGCCCTGGGAGGCCGAGATGGCCGCCTATGGCCGTCCCGCGCGCATTGCCTCGGCGCTCGACATCATGCTCGAAGGCCCGATCGGCGCAGCGGCCTTCAACAACGAATTCGGCCGTCCCAATCTGGCCGGTTATTTCCGTACCTACGAGCAGCGCGTGGGCCAGGGCGATGAGGCCATCGTGCGCGGCTATCACAAGCCGATCATGGTCGCTGGCGGCGTCGGCAACATTTCGCACAGCCAGTCGTTCAAGGCCGAAACCTTCTCTCCCGGCACCCTGCTCATACAGTTGGGCGGTCCCGGCATGCTGATCGGTCTGGGCGGTGGCGCGGCGAGTTCGATGAGCACCGGCAGCAACAGCGAAGACCTCGATTTTGCCTCCGTGCAGCGCGGCAACCCGGAAATGCAGCGGCGTGCGCAGGAAGTGCTCGATCGCTGCTGGCAGATGGGTGCGCCGCAGGGCGATGCGTCGACACCGGGTGCAGGCAACCCGATTCTCTCCGTTCATGATGTTGGCGCCGGCGGCATCTCCAACGCGTTGCCCGAACTGGCGCACGGCGCCGGTTGCGGCGCGCGCTTCGAATTGCGCGACGTGAAGATCGAGGAGCCGGGCATGTCGCCGGCCGAAATCTGGAGCAACGAAGCGCAGGAACGTTACGTGCTGGCCATCCCGCCGGGCCGCCTGGCCGAATTCAAGGCCATCTGCGCGCGCGAGCGCTGCCCGTTTGCCGTGGTCGGCGTGGCAACGGCCGATAACCGGCTGGTGGTGGCCGACCGCCACTTCGACAACCAGCCGGTCGACATGGATATGGACGCGCTGCTTGGCAAGCCACCGCGCATGACGCGCGACGTGGGGCATTTGCCAGCGCTTGCTGTCGCGTTTGATCCGACTACGGTCGATCTGAAGGACGCCGCCTATCGCGTGCTGCATTTGCCGGCCGTGGCCAACAAGACCTTCCTGATCTCGATCGGCGACCGGACTGTCGGCGGCATGACGGCGCGTGACCAGATGGTCGGACCGTGGCAGGTGCCAGTGGCCGACGTGGCGGTCACCACCATGGGTTACCAGACACTGCGTGGCGAAGCTTTCGCCATGGGCGAGCGTTCGCCGCTGGCCATCATCGACGCGCCGGCTTCGGGCCGCATGGCGCTGGGCGAGGCGCTGACCAATATCGCGGCGGCCAGCATCGAAAAACTTGGTGACGTAAAGCTGTCGGCCAACTGGATGGCCCCGGCCGGTGTGCCGGGCGAAGATGCGCGCCTGTTCGATACGGTGCGTGCCGTTTCCGACCTGTGTCAGCAGATCGGTGTTTCGATTCCGGTCGGCAAGGATTCACTCTCGATGCGCACTGCCTGGGACGATGGCGGCGAGATGAAGCAGGTGGTATCGCCGCTCTCGCTGATCGTTACTTCGTTCGCCCTGGTGCAGGATGCCCGCCGTACCCTGACGCCGCAACTGCAGCTCGATGCCGGAGAAACCGATCTGTTGCTGATCGATCTCGGCGCGGGAAAAAATCGTCTGGGCGGTTCGGCGCTGGCCCAGGTATTCAACGCTACCGGTTCCGAGGTTCCGGACGTCGATGATCCGGCCCGCCTGCCGGCCTTCTTTGCTGTAGTACAGACGCTTGCCGGACAGAAGCTGCTGCTCGCCTATCATGATCGTTCCGACGGCGGTCTCTTTGCAGCCGTCGCCGAAATGGCCTTCGCCGCCCATTGTGGGGTGTCGCTGGATATGGACGGCCTGTGTAACGACCCGCAGAGCAAGGACATCAATGCTACC
>CAIVZW010000536.1 GCA_903910495.1 uncultured beta proteobacterium | reverse complement strand
CAACTCGCACCCTTGCCGACCTTGATCGATATGCCGTCCAACTGGTTAACCTCGGCGAAGCCGTGTTCATCGTTGAGGTCGTCGCCGATGAACACCGGACGACGCGTTTTGAATGGCGGTTCACCCAGATATTCGCCGACGGCCGTGCCCTTGTCGAAGCCGGCGGGCTTGATTTCAACGACGCACTTGCCGCGCTGGATTTCGAGGTTTTTGCCGGCCCCATTGAGCAGACGGCTCATCAGGCGACAGGCGTAGGCGCCAAGGTGGGGAGCCATTCGGTAATGCAGCGCCAGAGTCAGGCCCTTGTCCTCGAGCAACAGTCCGGGATGACGATCGAGCACCGGCAACAAGGCCGTCTTGATTGTCGCCTTGGCGTCCGGCGGCGCGGCGTGTATCCACAGGCGACCGGCGGCATCGCGTCGTTCCAGGCCGTGCTGACCGGCCAGTGGCAGACGCAGCGCGCCAATCAGACTTGCCGTATCGGCTATGCTGCGCCCGCTAACCAGGGCGACAGCGCCGCCGCTGGCACGATGCAGTCGTGTGATCAATTCGAGCAGGGCGGTGTCGATGCGTACGGCGTCCGGTGTGTCGGCAAGGTCGATCAGGGTGCCATCCACATCGAGAAAATAGGCCCACTCCACGCTCGGCGCAGGAGGTTTTTCACGGCGCCGATTCCTCATGATGTCGTTGATCCCGACTTGTCAACCAGGTGGCTGCGGCGACGCATCGCGGCGGCATCGAGCAGCATGCGACCGGCCCAGCGGAAGACATTGAACTCGGCGACCAGGCCGCGCATCAGGCGCATGCGGTCGCGTTGTTCGGCCTCCGGCATGGTCAGGGCCATATGCAGCGCTGCGGCGCACTGGTCGGCATCGTAGGGATTGACGATCAAGGCCTCTGGCAATTCGCGCGCGGCACCAGTGAATTGGGAAAGGAGGAGAACGCCACGCTCGTCATCACGCGCTGCGACGAATTCCTTGGCGACCAGGTTCATGCCGTCGTGCAGGCTGCTGACAAAGCACAGATCGGCAGCGCGAAAATATTCGTAGACGTCGCGCGGCTCGTGATGTTCGATCTTGAGCACGATGGGCAACGGTCCGCTACCGGCGAAGCGATCATTGATGCGCGCGGCCATGTCCCGGACCTGCTGTTCGTGATTCTGGTATTCCTCGATGCCGGAACGTGAGGGTGCGGCGATCTGCACAAAGCTGAAGCGGCCTATCCAATCCGGATTTATTTCGAGAAGACGCCGGATGGCGCGGAAGCGTTCCATGATGCCCTTGGTGTAATCGAGGCGGTCGACGCCAACGCCAAGCTTGTGGTCGGGCGGGAGATCATTCAGCTGACGGATGTTGGTCCGGCAATCGGCAATGGCTTTCCCCACCATCTCTTGCTCCGGAGGCCAGGCGATGGAAATCGGATAGCGGCGTACAGTGGTGAGCTTGCCGCCGAAGGAAACGGTGAAAGCTTCACGGTCGACCCGTGCTTCGAGAAAACGATCCACCGTATCCACAAAATTGTTGACGTGGAATTGCGTGTGGAAGCCGAGAATACTGCTCCCCAGCATCCCGGCCAGAAGCTCGTCGCGCCAGGGGCAGATGGCGAAGGACTCGGGGTTGGGCCAGGGGATGTGCCAGAAGGTTATGACCGTTGCCTCGGGCAGATCTTCGCGTATCATTTTCGGCAACAGCGCGAAGTGATAGTCCTGAACGAGGACGATCGGCGCACTTGTCTTGGCCTCACTCACTACGGCCTTGGCGAACTTGCGGTTGACCGCGACATACTGGGTCCAGTCATCAGAGCGGAAGATCGGCCGCACGTGGGCGATGTGGCAGAGCGGCCACAGCCCCTCGTTGGAGAAACCGTAATAGTAGCCGGCTTCCTCCTTTGCGCTTAACCAGACGCGGCGGATCTGGTAAGCGGGCTTTTCCGGAGGCACCGCAATGCGGTCGTGCTGGTCGACGACCTCCCGGTCAGCCGAACCGCTGCCGTGAGCGACCCATGTTCCCGAGCAGGCGCGCATGATTGGTTCAAGCGCGGTCACCAGTCCGCTGGCCGGCCGCTGCACATCGATACGGTCGCCGTGGCGTTGATGCATATAGGGCTCACGGTTCGAGACGACGATAACGTCCTCACCGCGCAACTCACCGTGAAGAATGGCGCGCAGAGATTCCGCTGTCCAGGTGATCTGGCCTTCATCACGGGTTCGGTTTTCCATTTCCAGTTCGCGAATGAGCCGCTGCAGATCGCGGGCGATCGGCTGGAACTCGGGCAGTTCCGGCTTGCGCTCCGCGGTTGGTTCCCGGAGCAAGCCCTCGCCGCGAAGCAGCGAACGCATTCCAGCCATCCAGCCGTGCCACGAGAGTTGGGCGATGATCACCGTTATCAGCGAGACGACAACGCCCAGCGCCATGAAGAGGTAAAGAATGTAGCGCTTGGTTTCCTCGCTACGCCGGGCAATGAAGCTCATGTCGTGCACCAGGACCAGGCGGCCGCCGGCCACCGCCTCGCTGGCGATTGGCTTGACGGAGACGAGCAAAGGCCCTTGTGCGCTTGTCAATAGATGGTTGCCGGGGCTTTCCCAGCGTTTGAGATTGGCACAGGTTATCTCAGCCGGGAGCGTGCGACTGGCCACTGCCATCCCGGTCGACGAAGCACAATATCCGACAGCGTGGAGCCGCTCGTCACGGGTGATTCGATTGAAGAACTCGCCTATCCTGACCTTCTTGCCGGTGGCCAACTGTTCCTGCAGTGGCTCTTCGAGGGCATTGGCAATCAACGACGAGCGCATCTCGAGATCGCGCATGAACCAGCGCAGGGTCAACTGGTCGACCAGCGGTGCAACGATGTACGCGATGCCGGCGAGAACCAGCAGCAGCGGCAGAACGAAACGTAAGGAAAGTCTCATGGTGTCTCTCTACGTGTGCGGCGATCATGCTTGTCAAGGGCAAAGACTTAAGCTTTGTCAGGCTGCAAGTGAGCCGTCGTAAAGATCAACATGCACGGACCGCGCCTAAGCTACGAACTGAAGAAGGGACAGTGTAGCCAAATCGTAGCTACATGAGAGAACAATTGGCTGTTGTGGTGCTTTGTCCTTTTCCGTAAGCCGACAGTTCGGATCTGTCACACCCATCCACAGTATTCAGATTGATACGCGTTTCACGAATGTCACCGGCTTCCAGCAATGGAGGCCTTGCTTGTTTTGGCATCCCGGTCATTCTTTGTCCAACAGGTGCTCAGTTCCGTCAATCTGCGGTAAACTGACAACTCCCCCACGGTCAGTGGCAGACGGTTATTCACCGGGCAACAATAAAAATCGCGCTGACCCGTGACACCTGCTGGAATGTCATGGATCTTGTAATTCGCATCATCGGTATCATCACCCCGGTTCTAATCATTTCCGCTATTGGTTATGCTTACGGTCGATTTCGCCGGCCGGATATGACGTGGATTAACCGTCTATGTACAGACCTGCTTTTCCCCATGCTCATTTTTACTGCGATGGCGTCCAGGGATTTTCATATCCTTGATTATCTGCCGCTGATTGGTGGCGAAATCGTCATCCTGCTGGGGTCGGGAATTGTGGCCTGGGGGGCAGCAATCGTGTTGGGCTACAACCCGCACGCCTTTATTCCCCCAATGATGTTCGTCAATGTCGCCAATATGGGTTTGCCATTGACGCTGTTTGCCTTCGGGCCATCGATGCTGCCTGCCGCCGTGGCCTTGTTCATGATCGTCAGCATCGTGCACTTCACGCTGGGAGTCCGTATCTGCGCCCCCAAAGCCAGCATGAGCGGCATTCTGCAAGCGCCGATGTTATGGGCGATGCTGCTTGGAGTGCTGGCGAGTCTTCTGGGGCTTTCCTTGCCGCCCTGGCTGGCGACAAGTACCATGATGCTGGGAGAGGCCGCAATTCCTCTCGGCCTGTTCACGCTGGGTATCGGTTTCTCCGGTTTCAGGGTTGAACGCTGGAGCATCGGTATCATTGGTGCCTTGCTGTGCCCGATCTCAGGCTTGCTGATCGCCTGGCCCCTGGTCAAATTTTTGCCGCTGGACAAGCCGATGCAAGGGCTCTTGCTGCTCTACGCGGCCCTGCCACCGGCGGTAATGAACTACATTTTTGCCGTGCAATACAAACAGGAACCGGAGCTGGTTTCGGCCATCGTGGTCGGCGGCAGCATTGCCTCGCTGGTATTCGTTCCATTTGCCCTGTATCTGGCTTTGTAACCAAGGCTTCAATAACTTACTGGAGAATCCCGTGGATTGGTGGTTGGCATATGTTGGACTTGGCCTGTTTACCGGTTTTACCGCCGGCTTGCTGGGCGTCGGAGGTGGGCTGGTGATGGTGCCGACACTGACCATGATGTTTGCCGTGCAGGCCGGCTTCCCGCCTGATGAAGTTCTGCATCTGGCGCTCGGCACCTCGATGGCGACCATCCTGTTCACTTCGTTTTCAAGCCTGCGTGCGCATCATCAGCACGGCGCAGTGCTTTGGAAAATAGTCCTCCAGATCACGCCGGGAATTCTTCTTGGCACGCTGCTCGGTACGCTGTTTGCCTCCAAGGTGCCCGCCAAACCACTGGCGCTTTTTTTTACGGTTTTCGTCTGTTTGGTCGCCTTGCAGATGATACTCAACCTCAAGCCGAAGCCCACGCGCGAGTTGCCGGGAGCCGGCGGTGTGTTTGCAGTGGGTACGGGCATCGGCACTATTTCGGCGCTCGTCGCCATCGGCGGCGGTGCGTTCACCGTACCCTTCCTGACCTGGTGCAATGTCCGAGTTCAACAAGCCATCGGCACCTCGGCCGCTGTCGGGTTTCCGATTGCCGTCGGCGGTAGCCTGGGCTACATTTACAACGGCTGGGGGCACGTTGATCTTCCTGAATGGAGCCTTGGTTTTGTCTATCTGCCGGCGCTCGCCTGGATGGTTCCGTTCAGCATGCTAACCGCCCCGCTCGGTGCCAAGCTTACTCATCGCCTGCCCGTCGCGACGATCAAACGAATTTTTGCCTGCCTGCTCATTGCACTGGCGTCGAAGATGCTATGGAAGCTTTTCAGCTAGGCCAATCATTCCGAACGAGCAAGATCTAGTGCCGTGATATTGACATCCCTTGCCGTGCTGGAGGGGCTTTTT
>CAIVZW010000535.1 GCA_903910495.1 uncultured beta proteobacterium | reverse complement strand
TGTCGAAGATGGCCTTGCTCATCAGGAACACACCCGCCGAATACACGTGACCGGTCAGGGTCATGTATTTCTGTACCTGATCAAACTTGTTGGAGCTGATCACCGACAACGGATTTTCCTGCCCATCGACCGTACCCTGTTGCAAGGCAGTAAACACTTCGCCAAAAGCCATGGGGGTCGGGATGATGCCGAATGCCTTGTAGGCCTGAATATGCACCGGGTTCTCCATGGTGCGCATCTTCAGCCCCTTCATGTCCTCAGGACCATTGATCGGCCGCTTGCTGTTGGTCATGTGCCGGAAACCATTTTCACCCCAGGCCAGCGCCTTGATTCCCTTGCTGTCGAACTTGGTCAGCATCTCCTGACCGATCGGACCGTCGAGCACCGTACGGGCATGTGCATAATCACGGAACAGGAAGGGCACATCGAAGATTTTTGCTTCAGGAACGAAATTCGGGATCGGCCCGGTCGAGGTCCAGGTCAGTTCCTGAGTCCCCATTTGCACGGCCTCGGTCGCCTCGCGTTCACCGCCCAGCGCGCTGGCGTAGTAGGTTTGAATCTTGTAGCGTCCATTGCTGCGCTGCTCAACCTCCCTGGCCATGGTGTCGATGGCTACTTTCTGGTGCGAATCACCACCGGTCGAAATACTGATGCGCATCACGGTTTGCGCAGAAACCGACCCGGACATCAGGCCAATTGTCAGACTGGTCAGAGCAAGAACCAAAGCACTGGTACGAAAAACTTTCATTGCGATCCCCTTATAAAGAAAAAAAACAACACAAGAATCCGATATGTCACAAATCTCCTGTTTGACGACTAGCAATCTAAGCGACTACCTACACCTCAAAGCTGCTGGAGCAAAGTGCGGTGGTGTCAGGAACAGACAGCCCTGAAAATCCGGCTCACGCTTGCCGAACCTGATTCGATCAATGCTCCCCCATAACTCATCCATTCGTCCTGCATCGACAGACGGTCGCAGAGTCTCATCACGGCATTCCTGCCCTGCGCCAGAACGTCATCCACCTTTTCGTTAATTCTGCCAGATAAACTGAATAATTATACGGTGAGTCAAGAGACTAAGGATGGAATAAGATATAAACATCACACATGAGCCTGGGAATCTGCGGCTTTTCGGCATATTCATGTGCATCTGCCTAAAATAATCGTGTGGTGGTCTTTATCGAGGAGGCATGATTACTAGTGAAACAGGCTTAGAACGGGGAATTCTGGCGCTGATCGAGTTGCAGCGTTGCCAGTTTCGCCTTTCACCCATACAAACCGTAGAACGAGCTGTGCTTCGAACTTGAACGCACAGTAACTCTCGTTGCGGATCGGGTTTTTCATGCGCCTCTCAATCCTTGCTTTCGCCTGCGGCATCGCGCTCCTGCAAATGCAGGGCGAGTTACCCGTTATGGGACTTATGGGCGGTCTGGGGGTGCTGGGCTTGCTCGGCGTGAGCCTATGTGCACGGCGCGTGCATCGGCTGCTGCAAATGATCGTGCTCCTTTCGTGTGCGTTACTCGGCTTTGTCTGGGCGGGGTGGATGGCGCAGCAGCGTCTGGCCGAGCAATTGCCCTTGGCATGGGAGACGAAGGACATTCAGCTTACCGGCGTCATCGCTTCGCTGCCGCAACGTTTCGAGCGTGGCGAGCGTTTCGAGTTTGACGTCGAGTCGGTACAAACCAGGGGGGCGACCGTACCCGGCCGGATCATGCTGGCGTGGTACCACAGCTGGGATGATCTCGATGATGTCGATGAACACGTCGAGCCCCGGGCGGTTCATCCGGGGGAACGCTGGCGCTTCACGGTCAGGCTCAAACGTCCGCATGGCAACGCCAACCCGCACAGCTTCGATTACGAAGCCTGGCTGCTGGAACGCAACATCCGGGCGACGGGGACGATCCGTCAGCGGGGCGAAATCGAGCGGCTGGAAACTTTCGTTCCGCGTCCTGCTTACGGGGTGGAACGGCTGCGCGATTTCATTCGTAGCCGTTTCGTTTCCGTGTTGCCCGATGCGCCTTACCTTGGCGTGCTGATTGCATTGACGGTCGGTGATCAGAGGGCGATACCGAATGCGCAATGGCAGGTCTTCAATCGTACCGGCGTGACGCATCTGGTGAGTATTTCAGGCCTGCATGTGACGATGGTCGCCGCACTGTTTGCCGCGCTGGTCAACGGGCTGTGGCGACGAAGCGAGCGGCTGATGCTGTGGCTGCCGGCGCAGCAGGCAGCGGTTGTGGCGGGCTGGCTGGCGGCCTTTGCCTATGCACTGCTGGCCGGATTCGAGGTGCCTGCCCAGCGTACCCTGTACATGCTGAGCGTCGTCGCGCTGGCGCTCTGGTCGGGGCGCAACTTCGGCGTCAGCCGCACGCTGCTGCTGGCTTTGCTGGTGGTGCTGG
>CAIVZW010000534.1 GCA_903910495.1 uncultured beta proteobacterium | reverse complement strand
TCTGTTTTTGGCGTCAAGGCAGAGCGCGTTTTGACTTTGTCTATCAGCACCCGGTTCACATCTTCGACCATGTCAAGCACCTGCTCGAAGCCCTGACCCGAGCCATAGTAGGGATCGGGTACCTCATCTTCGTCAAAGTTGGCCGAATAGTCCATGAACAAGCCCAGGTGCCCGGAACGTTCCGGGGAGCATAGGTGACGGAGCGATTCAAGAGCGCCACGATCCATCGCCAGGATCAGATCAAAATAATCAAAATCCTGCCGCGCGACCTTGCGCGCACGGATACGTGAAAGATCATAGCCACGTCGGGCGGCGGCCTTTTGCGCACGTAGATCCGGAGCTTCGCCAACATGATAGCCGTGAGTGCCTGCAGAAGCGACCTCGACCCAGTCCTCGATGTTTTTTTCGCGCATCATGCGACGGAAAACGCCCTCGGCGGTGGGCGATCGGCAGATATTTCCCGTGCACACGAACAGTATTCTTACCATTGACTCAGCTTCCTCTGAATTCAGTCCGGCCAGTTCCACGAGCCGAAAGATTGCCAAACGCGAGACACATGTATCAGATTCGTTCCCGCCAGATTGTCCATTTGGCGAAATCTGGGGAAAATTCGTTCGTGGTGAGCTTGTCGAACCATGAACGGCCCTTCGACAGGCTCAGGGCGAACGGGTTTTGGGCTTATGGATAATCTGGGTTCATATGCCTTTGTCGTGGACTGCAGCACCAAACAGCTGTTCCTTGATCCGGAACAATTCGTCCCGCGTTGCCGCGGCTTTTTCAAACTCAAGATTTCTGGCGTAGTCGGTCATTGTCTTTTCCAGCCGCTTGAATTCACGAGTCAGCTGTTTCTCGCTCATGGCTTCATAGCCGGCTTGCTGTTGAGCCACCTTGAGTTCGCGTTGGGCAACAGCGGAATCATAGACGCCGTCAATGATGTCCTTGATCCGCTTGGTCACCCCTTTCGGGGTAATCCCATGCGTTTTGTTGTATTCAATCTGTTTGTTGCGACGACGTTCAGTCTCGCTGATCGCCCGGCGCATCGAATCGGTTACGCGATCGGCATAAAGAATGGCCGTACCGTTGATATGGCGCGCCGCCCGTCCGATGGTCTGAATCAGCGAACGCTCGGAACGCAAAAAGCCTTCCTTGTCGGCATCAAGAATCGCCACCAGTGAAACTTCCGGAATATCGAGTCCCTCACGCAGCAGATTGATGCCGACCAGAACCTCGAACTCGCCCAGACGCAGGTCACGAATGATTTCAACACGTTCAACGGTATCGATATCCGAGTGCAGGTAGCGTACGCGCACACCGTTCTCTGCGAGATAGTCGGTCAATTCCTCGGACATCCGCTTGGTCAGCGTGGTCACCAGTACCCGCTCTTCAAGCGCCACCCGCAACCTGATTTCGGACAACAGATCGTCAACCTGCGTCATTGCCGGGCGAACGATAATCACCGGATCAACCAGCCCGGTCGGGCGCACAAGCTGTTCGACCACCTGCCCCTGATGCGCCCTTTCGTACTCGGAGGGCGTCGCCGAAACAAAAATTGCCTGCCGCAGCAAGGCTTCGTATTCCTCAAATCGCAGAGGGCGGTTGTCCAGTGCCGAGGGCAGTCTGAATCCGTAATTGACCAGGTTTTCCTTGCGCGAACGATCACCCTTGTACATGGCACCAACTTGCGGGATCGCGACGTGCGACTCATCGATGAACATCAGGGCATCGGACGACAGGTAATCAATCAGGGTCGGTGGCGGCTCCCCTGCCTGGCGGCCCGACAGATAACGCGAATAGTTTTCGATGCCCTTGCAGAAACCCAGTTGCTCGAGCATCTCCAGATCAAAACGGGTGCGCTGCTCGATTCGCTGCGCTTCGACCAGGCGGTTCTCCTTGTGGAAAAACTCGATGCGCTCGCTCAACTCGGCCTTGATCGATTCGATAGCGCACAGTACGGTTGCCCGCGGCGTGACGTAATGCGACGAGGGAAAGACGGTAAAGCGTGCCAGTTTTCCTTGCAGATGGCCGGTCAGCGGATCGAACAGTTGCAGACCATCGATCTCGTCGTCAAAAAGCGAGATCCGGATGGCGTGCTCGGCGTGCTCGGCCGGAAAAACATCGATGATGTCGCCACGCACACGAAACGTGCCGCGCTGGAAATCGATTTCGTTGCGCTCGTACTGCATTTCGGCGAGGCGCTTAATCACCTCGCGCTGACCCATGCGATCGCCGACACGCATGGTCAGAATCATCTTGTGATACTCGTCGCGATCTCCGATGCCATAGATGCAGGAAACCGTGGCGACAATAATGCAATCGCGGCGTTCGAGCAGGCTTTTGGTGGCAGAAAGCCGCATCTGCTCGATGTGCTCGTTGATCGACGAATCTTTTTCAATGAACAGGTCGCGTGCCGGAACGTAGGCTTCAGGCTGATAGTAGTCGTAATAGGATACAAAGTACTCGACCGCGTTCTCCGGGAAAAACTCACGGAACTCGGAATACAACTGGGCTGCCAGCGTCTTGTTGGGCGCCAGAACCAGTGCCGGGCGGCCGGTCCGGGCAATGACGTTGGCCATGGTATAGGTTTTCCCCGAACCCGTTACCCCGAGCAGAGTCTGGAAGGACAAGCCGTCTTCAAGCCCATCGACCAGCCTGGCGATCGCCTCCGGCTGATCACCGGCAGGCAGGAAGGGCTGGTGCAGGCGGAAAGGGCTACCCGCGAAGGTGACAAACGGAGTGTTTTCGGGAGTTTTTAGTGAATTCGGCATGATAGAATTCTACGTGGATTTTGCATTGCTCACTGCATCGCGCAACAATTGGCGCGTCGGAGAAAAATCCCATCCATCGATTAACCTGTGGCGCAAACTTCAAATCCCGATTGCCAACCCAGTTGCGCCACGCTGACCTGAATAGAGTGACCTGCCCATGACCTCCTCAATTTTCTCCGCTGTTGAACTGGCTCCACGCGATCCCATTCTCGGACTGAACGAATCCTTTAACGCGGACTCCCGCACGACCAAGGTCAACCTCGGCGTCGGTGTCTATTTTGACGACAATGGCAAAGTTCCGTTGCTCAACGCCGTCAAGGTCGCCGAAAAAGCGCGTGTTGAAAGCCTGCCGGCGCGCGGCTACCTGCCTATCGATGGTCTGGCTGCCTACAACCAAGCGGTACAAACGCTGCTCTTTGGCAAGGAGTCCTCCCTGCTCGCCGAGGGGCGCGTGGTCACTGTCCAGTCACTGGGCGGTACCGGTGCGCTCAAGGTCGGTTCCGACTACCTCAAGCGCCTGCTGCCGGGCAGCACGGTCTATATCAGCGATCCGAGTTGGGAGAACCACCGTGCCATTTTCGAGTCCTCAGGTTTCACGGTCGAGTCCTACCCTTATTATGACGCGGCGACCCGTGGCGTGAATTTCGATGGCATGAAAGCCAGGCTGAACACCCTGCCTGCCGGTGCTATCGTTCTGCTGCACGCCTGTTGCCATAACCCGACCGGCGCCGACCTGAGCGAAGCCCAGTGGCGAGAAACCATTGAAGCCATCCGCACACGCGGACTTGTGCCCTTCATCGATATGGCCTATCAGGGCTTTGCCGACAGCGTCGTCGAAGATGCGCTGGCGCTCAATCTGTTTGCCGCCTCCGGCCTGCAGTTCTTCCTCTCCAGTTCATTCTCCAAGTCCTTCTCGCTCTACGGCGAACGCGTTGGCGCCCTGTCGGTCGTTACGGCGGCGAAGGATGAGTCGGCACGGGTCATGTCCCAAATCAAGCGCGTCATTCGGGCCAACTATTCCAACCCGCC
>CAIVZW010000533.1 GCA_903910495.1 uncultured beta proteobacterium | reverse complement strand
GGTTCAGGCCGAAACCCTCGTGGCCGGCCAGCCGCAAGATAGAGCCACCTTAGCCGACCTGTCGATCTCCCCGCGCGCGCGATCGCTGGCCCGCAAGCAGGGTGCTGATTTGCGTGCTGTGGTGCCGACGGGCCCCAAAGGCCGGGTCATCGAGCGCGATATCCAGGCCTTGATCAACGCCCGGAAATTTGCCACGGGCGCCAGCGGAACGGGGTATTCCCCTGAAATCGTCGGTAGCGGAATTGGCGGCAGGGTTTCCGTCGCCGATCTCGCAAAAGCCGCCGCAGAGCCGGCGCCGGCCGTCGCCACGCGCCCATCGGCCCAGCCGGCCGCCTACGAAGAGAAGCACAGCCACATCCGCAAGCTGATTGCCAAATCGATGGTCCAGTCACTCTCCGCCATGGCGCAAGTGACCTACAACGCCAGTTTTGACGCCAGCGCGATCCTCGAATTCCGCGCCAGGCTCAAAAAGGCCAAGGAATCGGGGCTGGCCGAACAACTGGGTATCGGCCTGGCGATGGCCAACATCACCCTCAACGACATCATCCTCTACACCGTCTCCCGGGTCGTCAAGAACCATCGCCTGTGCAACGCCCACTACCACGACGACAAGATGGTCTTCTTCAATCACGTCAACCTCGGCATGGCCGTCGACACCCCGCGCGGCCTGATGGTCCCTACCCTCTTCAACGCCGACCGGCTGACCATCACCGAGCTATCGGCGCAGGCCAAAGCGCTCTCTGCCGACTGCCAGAAAGGCACCATTTCACCCGACCTGCTCAAAGACGGAACCCTCACCGTTACCAACCTGGGCAGCTTCGGCATCGAATCCTTCACCCCGGTGATCAACCCGCCGCAGACCGCCATACTCGGCGTCAACGGCCTGACCACCGCCGTCAGGAACGTGAACGGACAGGCCGTGCCGTACCCGTCGATGGGCCTGTCGCTGACCTGTGATCATCGCGCCATTGACGGCGCACCCGCCGCACGCTTCCTGAAGGACCTGAGAATGGCCCTCGAGAATTTCACATTGCTTCTCACGAACTGAATCAGCAAAGAAAGGATGCCAGGCAATTCATGTTTGACCTCATCATCATTGGCGGCGGCCCGGCCGGCTACCTCGCGGCGGAACGCGCCGGCCACGGCGGGCTCAACACACTGCTGATCGAAAAGCGCGTCATTGGCGGCGTCTGCCTCAATGAAGGCTGTGTCCCCTCCAAGACGCTGCTCAACAGCGCCAAGATTCTCGATTATGCGAAGCACGGGCAGGATTACGGCGTCACCACGACGGGCGCCGCGATCGACCAGAAAGCCGTCATTGCCCGCAAGAACAAGATCGTCCGCAACCTCGTCGCCGGCATCAAGTCGCAACTCAAAGCCAGTCACGTCACCGTCAAGGAAGGCCTGGCCGAAATCGTCGGGCGTACCCAGGGCGTGATCACGGTCAAGGTCGGCGACGAGACCTTCGAATCGGCGAAGCTGATCATCGCCTCGGGTTCCGAAGCCATTGTCCCGCCCATCCCTGGCGCAAAGGAAGGACTGGAAAACGGCTTCGTCCTGACCAACCGCGAAATCCTCAACCTTGAGCTCATCCCCGAAGCGCTGGTTGTGGTCGGCGGCGGCGTGATCGGCCTGGAAATGGCCAGCTACTTCAATTCGGTCGGATCCAAGGTGACCGTGATCGAAATGCTCGACAAGATCGCCGGGCCGACCGATCGCGAGATTTCCGCGATTCTGCAGAAGAACTACGAAAAGAAGGGCATCGTCTTCACGCTCAGCAGCACGGTCACCGCGATCAAGGACGGCGCCGTCGATTTCGAGAACAGCGCCGGCAAGCAATCGGTCGCTGCGACCAAGGTCTTGCTCTCCATCGGCCGCCGCCCGGTGACCACCGGTTTTGGCCTGGAAAACCTCGGCGT
>CAIVZW010000532.1 GCA_903910495.1 uncultured beta proteobacterium | reverse complement strand
GTGATGTAGTGGATGTGTTCGCTCATTGAATGCCTCTTGGGTAACAGAGATGGGAGGGGAGGGCAGATGCCTGGAGGGGTACGACTTGGTGTATGAGTCTTATCCTAGCGAATAATTCCGTTTATGGGAAGTGCATGCCGCAGAAGTGGGGCAGTAATGTTCCCGATTCTGTTGTTTGGCGGTCTCGGGTAGTTATTCGATCAAGGATGGTGCGGACCGATATCAAATCAGATATTCCTGCCGCTTAGCCCTCCTGCGCAAGGGGTTTAGCCCCATTCGGTGCTGCAAATGCGCTATAGTTTTTAATCCAGTCATCACCGGAAGCGCAAAATGGCTTACGTCGTTACCGAGAACTGTATCAAGTGCAAATATACCGATTGCGTCGATGTCTGCCCCGTCGATTGCTTTCACGAAGGCCCCAATTTTCTGGCCATTGACCCCGAGGAGTGCATTGATTGCACGCTTTGCGTAGCCGAGTGCCCGGCTGAGGCCATCTTTGCCGAGGATGACGTACCGGATACGCAGCGCCGTTTCATCGCGCTGAATGCCGAGATGGTCAAGGTCTGGCCGGTGATCACCGAGCGCCGCAAACCGCCGGCCGATGCCGACGAGTGGAATGGCAAGCCGGACAAGCTCGATCAACTCGAGCGCTGAGTCTGCTCTCCCCTATCCATGCAGCAGACGGCTGACAGGCTGATCTCGACGGCCTTGCCTGCGGGCGAGGGCTTTCTTGATGTGCTTGCCATCGCCATGCTGGAGCGATGCAGCAAAGCCGTTGCAACGGGCGATCTGTCGTCGCTGGTCATTCTTGTTCCGGCCTTGCCGATTGCCGCCGAACTGCGCTCAGCGCTGTTGCGTGCAGCCCCCCGGCCGTTGCTGCTGCCGCGCTTCGAGACCCTGAATCACTGGGTCCAGTCGGCGCCTGTGGCCGGAATTCCCGAAGCCTTGCCCGATAGCGAGCGACTGGTACTGCTGCATGAAGCTCTGCGCCAACGCGGCTGGTTCGACGAAGCCGCGCTGTGGGGCATTGCCACGGAAATGGCCGCCCTGTTCGATGAATTGACGGCCGCCGCCGTTTTCCTGCCTGCGGACGAAGCGGTGCTGTCCGCGCAACTGCAACGGGCCTATGCGTTGCGCTCTTCGTCACCGCTGGCCTTCGAGGCGCGCGTCGTGCATGAGTTGTGGCGCGCGCTGGCGGTCGCCGGGCAAGCTGATGCCGCGGCAGTTTACCGGCTGCGTCTGGCGGCACTGGCGAGGCAGGTTGAGCAGGCGGCTGCGGGATCGCGTCCGCTGCTGGTGCTGCTCGATGCGGCACCGGATGAGTCGCTGGCCCCTGCCGAGCGCGATTTCCTGTTGGCTTACGCTTGTTCGCAGCCTTTGTCGGTGTTTCATCCGGCCGCGCGCAGTGCAGCGACTTCGCCGTTGATGGCGACGCTGGCAGCGGCGTGGCCGGAATCACCCTCCTCCCCCTTGTTCGAACGTGCCCTGGCACTGGCAAAACAGCAGCCGGTAAGCCCGCTTTCCGGCCGTCTGACGCTGGTTCCCGCCAGCGGTCGCGAACAGGAAGCGCAAGCTGCCGTGGCCCAGCTCGGCGCCTGGCTGAATGCCGGGCTGCGCCATATCGTTCTGATTACGCAGGATCGGTTGAGCGCGCGGCGTGTGCGTGCACTGCTCGAACGCGAAGGCGTTCTGGTCAGCGACGAAACCGGCTGGAAACTGTCGACCTCGCGCGCTGCGGCGGCAGTTGATGCCCTGATCGAAACGGCGGCCGGCAATGCTTACTACCGCGATCTGCTCGACCTGTGCAAATCGCCCTACGTTTTTTCCGACTGCGACGAGAGCGCACGCAAGGCGGCGGTGTTTTCGCTTGAAGCGGCGATTCGTCAAGCCTCGGTCAAATCGGGTGTGCCGCGCATCAGGCGTTGCCTGCTCGAAGCCGACGCTGACCAAGCGCAAGCCATCGGGCTGGCGCTGCTCGACCGCATCGAAGCGGCGACCACCTTGCTGCGCTCGAAACCCGCACCGCTGGTGCGCTGGATCAGCCGCCTGCACAAGGCGCTGGAAGCGCTGGGCGCGCTCGAGCCCTTGCACCAGGACGCGGCGGGCAAGGTCTTGCTCGACCTGCTCGAAGCGCGCCGCAGCGAACTCGAAAACAGCGCTGCGCTGTTCTCCTTCGCCGCCTGGCGCGACTGGTTCAACCGCGAACTGGAAGCGGCCAACTTCCGCGACGGCAGCATCAGCAGCACTATTGTTCTGACGCCGCTCAACGCCGTCTGCCTGCGCCGCTTCGAGGCGGCCTTGCTGATCGGCGGTGATGCTCGCCAACTGGCGCCGGCGGCCAATGGCGAGTTCTTCAACCAGTCCGTGCGCCGCGAACTCGGTCTGCGCACGCGCGAGGACGGCGAGCGCGAACTGCGCCGCGACCTTGAACTGCTGCTGGCCACCGTGCCGCGTGTGACGGTTACCTGGCAATCGGTGCAGAACGGCGAAGCCAACCTGCTGGCGCCGGAGCTGGCACTGCTTTCGACACTGCATCAACTGGCCTGGAACGACGACCTGCAGCGCTTGCCCTTGCCCGCACGCAGCGAAGCCGTGCCGGACGTGGCCAGCGCCCCCGGAGCCACTGAAATGGCCGCACCCGTCGCGCCGCTGGCGCTGATTCCACATCGTGTTTCGGTGAGTGGCTATGCCAGCCTCGTCGCCTGCCCGTACCGATTTTTCGCCCGCCATGTGCTCGGGCTGGGCGAGATGGACGAGGTCAGCGAGGAAATGGGCAAGAGCGATTACGGTGCGCTGGTTCATCGTGTGCTGGAACGCTTCCACGGGCGCCATCCGGTACTTGCCGAACTCGCCGAGGACAAGGCGCTGTCTGCCTTGCAGGACTGCGTGGCCGAAGTCTTCGCGCCCGCCATCGAAGACAATTTTCTGGCGACCGGCTGGCGCCTGCGCTGGGAAAAACGGCTGCTGGACTACCTCGACTGGCAGCGCGAGCAGGAAGCGCTGGGCTGGCGCTGGGCACAGGCTGAAACGCGGGTCAGCCGCGTGCTGCCGCTGGCAGATGGGTCCAGTGTCGAGCTTTACGGTCGCATCGACCGCATCGACCGCCTGAAAGCCGCGGACAGTGGTGCCGCGCTGTTCGATTACAAGACGCAGACGGCCAAGGCGATCAAAGATCGTCTGCCGGATGACGTGCAGTTGCCGGCCTACGCGCTGTTGCATGGCAAGGCCGCGCAAGCCGCCTACGTCGCGCTCGACGACGAGCGCATCGTGGCCGTGATGGCCGGCGATGAGGAAGCGGCCTTGATGACCGCAGCGCAAGCCCAGGGCCAGCGCCTGCAGACGGCCTTCAGTGCGCTGCGCGCCGGGGCGAAGCTGCCGGCGCACGGGGTCGATAGCGTGTGCGCGTATTGCGAAATGAGCGGGCTGTGCCGGAGGGAGTATGCTTAAACGCGTTTTCTGAATTGGCTTGGAACGCCCGTAAAATGGCGGTCTGCGGAGGGTGTGCTGTGCGGAATAATATCCATAATGGTTTCAGGGTTAGCATTCTTGGAACCAATGTTGACGCTCGTTCCAGAGATAAACTTGTTGATTAGGTTCAATTACGTCTTTCTAGTGGCAATCCGCTACATTAGACGCAAATATGGCACCAGTAATTCCGAATCGGAAGCAAATATGGAATCCATGGCATTCGGGAATGGAATAACTGCTGAAAATCAAGCTCTGCTCCATTTGCCGACTATTTATATATGAAGGAACGATTCGTGTGCCACGTAACTGACCCAGAATCTAGTGAGGCTGAGATATGTTCCCAGGACCATAACCTCTCGGCAATCGGCATTGATATTGACGGAACAATAACAGGCGATCCGGCTTTCTTCTCGTCGTTTGTGCTGGACTGTAAAAAGCATCACATATGCGTACATATAGTTTCGGCACGGCCCCGCGAGTCGATTGCTGAAACGGAGGCTGAGCTTCTCGAACTAGGGATTTCTTACGACAAACTCTATCTCCTTCCTCCGATTGAGGAAGCAATCATGCTTTGCCCGCACAGCGATCTTGAATGGTTTCTTTGCCATTTCTGGTTGAAAGTGGACTATGCAATTAGCCAAGGGTTATCGTGCTTTGTCGATGACAATGAACGCGTACTTGAGTTATTCCGAAGTTATGCGCCGGAGGTCCTCGCAATTTCCGCTTTTGATCAGAAACAAATCAGACAAGTGATTCCACAATGATTTCAAAGCTGCTTCAAGCAATCATTTCTTCATTTGGAAGGAGTTGTTTTGGTATTTCTTGGCTTTGATCCCGGGGGCATAGAAAGTTTTGGCTGGGCAGCACTCTGTCTCAACGAGAGGGGGCATGTCGTCAAACTAACTACCGGTGTGACCTCCAGTGCGCCTGACGCGGTTCGCGCAGCCGGTCAATGTGAAGATGATGAACCAGAAGGTGTTGGTATTGATGCACCGCTATTTTGGGTGCAACGAGGTGATCGGAGAGCAGATGTAAAAATCCGGAAACGCGTAGTGGCGGCTGGCGGTAATGCTGGGACGGTAAATAGCGTTAACTCTCTTCGTGGCGCTTGCCTAGTTCAGGGCATTCTTGCTGCGCGTCTAGTTGCTAGCTTGTGGCCATCGGCCGTTGTTACTGAAGCACACCCTAAGGCGCTGTTACTCCTTCATCAGGAT
>CAIVZW010000531.1 GCA_903910495.1 uncultured beta proteobacterium | reverse complement strand
TGGTGTCCCGGTGGCGCCGCTGCGCCCGTCCAACTGCGGCTTCGACGTGGGCTGGAGCGAGCATCTGCGCGTACGTTTTGCCGGCCAGCCGGTCAAGCCCGTGGCCGCATCCTTCACCGACGACGTCGGCGCGACATGCAAAAGTAAGGGCGAATTCGTGATCACCGAAAACGGCGTCGAAGGCGGCCTGATCTACGCTTTCTCCGCGGCCTTGCGCGAGCGCATCGAGCAGACGGGAAGCGCCGTGCTTACGCTTGATCTGCTGCCCGGCCATGATCTGTCGCGGGTGATCGACGAGGTGGCGCGAGCACGCGGTTCGCGTTCGCTGTCCAGCCACCTGCAAAGCCGTCTGGGGCTCAAGGGCGTGAAAACGGCGCTGCTGCATGAATGCCTCCCGCCTGAAGTC
This sequence comes from uncultured beta proteobacterium, assembly GCA_903910495.1. The sequence goes on along the minus strand of CAIVZW010000531.1, from coordinate 3,684 downwards.
TTTGCCGACCCGCACCAACTGGCCATGGCCATCAAGGCGCTGCCGCTGCGCCTGATCGCGCCGCGCCCGCTCGATGAAGCTATCAGCAGTGCCGGTGGCGTGCTGTTCGAAGCGCTCGATGAACACCTGATGATCCGCAGGCTGCCGGGCATCTTCTGCGCCGGCGAAATGCTCGACTGGGAAGCGCCCACCGGCGGTTATCTGCTTACCGCCTGTTTTGCCAGCGGCCACAGGGCAGGGCATGGTGTCATCAAGCGGCTGCAATCCATTCATCACGCATGCTAAGCTTGTTATCCGACGTCGACAGCCCAATATAAGGCCACATGAATACCCCCGGAAAACCTGCCCCTTGCGACTATGCGGCCTGGACGCTGGCTATACTCGGCGTCCTTTTCGTTCTCCATTTCCGTCTGCTGCCGGCGCTGATTGCCGGCTTGCTGGTTTATGAACTGGTGCATGCCCTCTTCCCGTTTTTTTCCCGCCACCTTTCGACCCGACGCGCCAAGGGCCTGGCGGTGGGATTCGTCGCACTGCTGGTTATCGGCGCGGTTACGGCCGCCATTTTCGGCATCATCGCCTTCATGAAAAGCGAAGGCGGCAGCTTGGCGGTACTGCTCGCCAAGATGGCCGACATCCTTGAGAGTTCGCGCGCTTCGCTGCCGCCATGGCTGGCCGATTATCTGCCGGGCAGCACGGAAGGCGTCGGCGGCAACATCGGCGAATGGTTGCGTGAACACGCTGCCGACCTGCAGCGGATCGGCAAGGAAACCGGTCATTCACTGGCGCATGTGCTGATCGGCATGGTCATCGGCGCCATGGTTTCACTGCGCGAGGCCTGTGCCAAAGACAACAGCGGCCCCTTGTCCAGGGCTCTTGCCGAACGCCTCTTCCGCCTGGGCGAAGCTTTCCGCCGCATCGTCTTCGCCCAGGTGCGCATCTCGGCCATCAATACCCTATTTACTGCCATTTATCTGGTCGTCGTGCTGCCGCTCTGCGGCGTATCCCTGCCGCTGACCAAGACGATGATTGTCGTCACCTTCCTGGCCGGCCTGCTGCCGGTCGTTGGCAACCTGATCTCCAACACGATCATCGTCATCGTCAGCATGGCGCACTCGCCGACGGTGGCGCTTTCGTCGCTTGCCTTCCTGGTCGTCATCCACAAACTGGAATACTTCCTCAATGCACGCATCGTCGGCGCCCAGATCAACGCCAAGGCGTGGGAATTGCTCACCGCCATGCTGATCATGGAAAGCGCCTTCGGCCTTGCCGGACTGGCAGCAGCCCCGATCTGTTATGCCTGGCTGAAGGATGAGCTTAACCAGCGCGGCCTGATCTGATGCACATCTGGGTCGACGCCGACGCCTGCCCCAAGGTCATCAAGGACATTCTCTTTCGCGCCGCAACGCGCACCGGAATTCCGCTGACGCTGGTTGCCAACCAGACGCTGCACGTTCCGCCCTCGCCCTTGATCCGCAGCGTGCAGGTAGCCGCCGGCTTTGACGTGGCCGACAACGAGATCGTCAAACGGGTCGCCGCCGGTGATCTGGTCATCACCAGCGACCTGCCACTTGCCGCCGAGGTCATCGAAAAAGGCGGCCACGTACTGAGCCACCGCGGCGAATGGTATTCGGCTGCCAATATCCGGCCCCTGCTCAACATGCGCGACTTCATGGACAACCTGCGCGCCAGCGGAATACAAACCGGCGGGCCGCCACCGATGAGCCAATCCGAACGGCAGGCGTTTGCCGGGCATCTGGATCGCTTCCTGGCGAACCGCTGCTGAGAGGCTGTGAAAATATGCTTTAACCCCCACCGCAAAGGTGACCGGAGGAAAGGCAGCTTTCCTTAGTGCGTAGGGCGAGTCACGACCCTCGACAGTTATATGCCAGGTGCAAACCATCCGCCTGTTGGCGGCCAGTTGCCGCTGGTGGCGATCAACGCCCTCGAAGCGCTGCCGCATTTCAAGTCCGGCAAGCTGCGCGTGATTGCGGTGATGAGCCCGAAGCGCGCGGCGATCTTTCCCGATGTGCCGACCATTGCCGAACTGGGCTATCCCGGTTTCGAGGCGTCGGTCTGGTACGGTTTCATCGCCCCGGCGGCAACGCCAAAGGACGTGATCGCCAAACTGCACAGCGAAGTCCAGAAATTACGACGATACCAAACGCTACATCGAAGCCACGCAAAACCTCAGCGCGCAAGACCGGCACAAGGTTTACGAAGGCAACGCCCGCCGCGTCTATCCACGGCTCGATGCGGCACTCAAAGCAAAGGGGAAATGAGCATGAACATGAGCCTGAACAACCTGGGCATCGTCAAACGAAACATCGAACGCGCCGACGCGGCGGCGGTGGAAAAACTCGCGCGTTTCGGCGTGGCCACGATCCACGAGGCGATGGGCCGCGTCGGCCTGATGAAAGCTTATCTGCGCCCGATCTACCCCGAAGCGACGACCTGCGGCACAGCGCTGACCGTGCTGCTGCAACCAGGCGACAACTGGATGATGCACGTAGCCGCTGAACAGCTACAGCCGGGGGACGTCATCGTTGCCGCCTGTACCAGCGAGTGCACGGATGGCTTTTTCGGCGAACTGCTGGCCACCTCGTTCCGCGCTCGTGGTTGTAAAGGGCTGATCATCGATGCCGGCGTGCGCGACGTGAGGGAACTGACAGCGATGAGTTTCCCGGTGTTCTCGCGCGCCATCAGCGCCAAGGGAACGATCAAGGCCACGCTGGGGTCGGTGAATATCCCGGTGGTCTGCGCCGGGGCGCTAGTCAATCCGGGCGATGTGGTCGTCGCCGACGACGACGGGGTGGTCATCGTTCCATGCCGGATCGCGGCGCAGGTGGCCGCGGCGGCTGAGGCGCGCGAAGCGGCTGAGGCCGACAAACGAGCCCGCTTTGCCGCCGGCGAACTCGGCCTCGATATGTACATGATGCGCGACGCACTGGAAAAAGCCGGGTTTAAATATATCGACTGAACGTCATCCCCACGCAGGCGACCGAAGCGAATAATTCAAGCGCTTACCTGGCTGAAATCCGCCCAGACGCCTTCCAGTGCAGCAGAAACCTTTTTGTACAGGGCAAACTTTCTGGCATAGACAGGCATGGTGGCCGGATCGGGTTCAAGCCGGCATTTGATCCGCACCATGTTTTTCGCTGCCTCCGGCAAATCCTTGTAAATTCCTGCCGCGACGGAAGCGGCCATGGCACAGCCCAGAGTACCCAGTTCCTTGGTCTCGACAATCTCCACCGGCAACCTGAACACATCGGCAAATATCTGCGCCCAGAACAAGGAATTTGCGGCGCCTCCGGCGAGTCTGACGGCTTCTGTTGCGCTGCGTTTGGCCAGCAATTTCTCCAGATGGACCCTATGGCAAAAAACAATGCCCTCCAGAACGGCGCGGATGATCTGGGGTCTTGAATGATGGCTGTCCAGCCCGACCAGGCTGGCCTTGGCCCGGGGGTTGTAATTGGAACCGAAAATATACGGCAGAAAAATGATGCTCTGCTCTTGCGCACCCACCTGTGCCGCCAACTCGCTGCAATACTGGAACACATTGACACCCAGTTCCCCTGCCCTGCGTTTTTCCTCGGCCAGGAACATCTCCAGGAACCACTCGAAGTTGCTTGCCGAGGTCGGGCTGCATTCCTCGATCAGGTAGTATCCGGGAATGCAGTACAGCGA
>CAIVZW010000530.1 GCA_903910495.1 uncultured beta proteobacterium | reverse complement strand
TTTTGCGGATAAGTTGCAGGATGATTTGAAGTGTATTCGCGAAGTAAAGAGAAACGAATAATTCTTTTAATCACCACGAAACTTACCGCACCACCATGTAATTGTTGATATGGATTTATTACTCGCATGATTGCTATGGCGATTTCCGGATGCTTGGTCGCTGACAGGAATCGACATCGCCAGTCACCAGCGGCAATCGGAACGGTGACTGCATAGGGAAAAAAGCTAATGATCCGCCAGGATGATATCGGCTGTAGAAAAAGCCCCGTTGTCGGTATTGCCAAGGCCCTACTCGTCTTATGACCTGCGGGGCCTTGCATTTCTTAATGGTGAAGCCTCGGGGAGCGTAGGTTTCGCCTGCAGCACGACGATGACGATCGAGCAATTGCCGAGCAAGAAGACCGCATCGATCACACTTGACCAAGTTCAGAAAACGCCATTTCCATCTGATCGAGGTAGCCACCTGGCGAGTGGTAGGCCTGCACCATGGCCGGATTCGGCTGAAACACATCTTTGCCGCGCAAGATGGCATGGCGCAAGCGGTCAGCGTTGAAGTCACGCTCGCGCTCTGGAAACAGCGCCAAGGCTGCGGCAAGCGCTGCGCCCAGCGCGGCGCCGGCTTGCCCAGCCGCAATCACCGGCCGGTTCCAGATGGCCGCAATACGGTACATCACACCCACGCTGCCCGAGGGGCCGCCACAGACGCTCATCGCCTGTCGGGCATCGACTACCGCCCCGCCCGCAATCCCCTGGCCACAGCGGTAGATGAGGCCCAGCGAACTATCCACGAGCGCAGCAAAATCGCTGGCGAAGTTGACCGGGCTGCAATCGACGCGGACAAATTCCGGATTGGCGGCCACGACCGGAAAAGATTCGGCGTCAGGATGCCAGAAGCGCAGCGGGCCACCGGGCGCAATTTCGGCCAGCGCGGCTTCGCTCGCAGCGTAGTCCTTGATGCCCATACCGTAACGGCTGCGTAGCCTGTCCCAAACCAGCGCGCCGTTGCTACGGCAGCCAAAATTGAACGGGCGGCCGAGGCCGTCGTACATGGCATTGGCCATGCCACTGCGATCGACGCCGCCATTAGCGCTATTCATCATGTAGACGAAGCTGGTGCCCAGGCTCAAGAGGTCGCCGCTCGCCAGAACCTTGGATTGCGGATTGTCGCCCGAGCCGACAATGATCCGGCAATCCGCAGCGAGGCCGTATTTCTTCTGAAAATAAACGGCAGCCGATCCGCAGATGGTCAGTGGATGGACGATTCGCGGCAATTTTTCGGCCAGCGCCGGCGCCCCGCCGGGCAGGTCGCCGGCGGTTGCTTGCAGGAGAACAGCGTCCCAGTCGCGCTCACGGTAATTCATCAGGCCGGTGCCGCAGGCGTTGCCGAAATCGAGCGGCACGCTGCAGTCGCCGACAAGAATCGCCGGGACCAGGCTTGAAAGCTGCACAATGTGCCTCGTCGCTGCATAGGCAGCCGGATCACGCTGGGCCAGCCGGCGATGCACGTTGGCCGAAAAGCGCAGCGGGTTGTCGCTGCCGCTGCGCGCGATGATTGCCGCTTGGCCGCCGGCGGTCGCGCGGATATGCGCGGCTTCGGCAGCCGTGTTGGCGGTCTTCCAGATCGGGGCGCCAGCGTAGGCGAAACTGCCCTCGAGAATCGCTAGCAGGTTTTCGCCGGCGCTGGCCGATTCGCGCAAGCGGGCGAAAGAGGCGTCGGCCGCGCCGCTCAGATAGACATGGCCGTGCTGCTGACCGGCACAATTGATCGCCGCGATCGCAGTAGGGTCGATACCACTGGACTTGAGATCCCCGAACAAGGCTTCGAACGCGGCGATGAAAAGATGCGGCGGTTGCTCGGCTTCGCCCGCCTCGCGCGGCGGCAGGATCAGACGGTCATCGTCGATGCCGAAACCGCGCAGCCGAGTATCGTCGCGGTAGGCAAGCGAACGTTCCCACAAGACTTCGGCGCTGGCACAGCCCAACAACACGCCGCTCAGACTCTGGGTGCTGAGGTCGATGCCGAGGACCGTTCGCTGGGCATTGCGCATGCATGGATCTCCTCTGCGGCATGCCGCCGCTTAGTCTTGGCGTGGCAGCAGACTTCTGAAATAGTCACGGTTCAACGCGCAAACAGTAAGTAAGGCCATCGCCACCGTAATTCTCACAGATAAAAGCGCTCTTGACACCAAGCGCAATCGCCTTCGCTATGGCCACCCAATAGTTAACCAAGCCGAGCGTGGGCGAGGTCGGATACGAAAGGAAAATACCCTTCGTCCGGTCTTCGATGCGGATGTGGTTCTTGACGTGCCAGTATTTTGCGTAGGGAAGGATCTTTTCCATCATAGTCAGCCAGTGTTCGATCGGGCAATTCAGGCGAATCAGGTTGCCGATGTCGGTGTCTTCGTACATTTCGATTCCTACTTGCGCTGCGCTGAGCGGATCCATCAGGCCGAGCGAGACGGCTTGCGTGCCGGACTGAGATCGGCGAGTCGCAGCCAGCTGTAGATTGGATCGAGTTCGGCAAACCCAGGGGCGATGCCGGATTATCGCTGATTGAAGCGTCGGCGGTCTGCAAGCAGTTCGCCGACAACCAGCGGATGAGGGCGGAACTTCCACCCTCCGCCCGCCAGGTATTGGCGCAGCCCACGGCTGCGCTGGACCAACTGCTACTACTTGATCGCCCGGATCTCGTCGAGAATCGCCCGCGAGTCAGAGCCGACCTTGGCGATGATCGCCTCGTAGGCCGGTACGGTGCCTGCACGGAAGGCCGCCTGATCGGGCGTCGTGACCTGCATCCCTTTCTCCTTCAGCATGCCGAGCAGGTTCTTGTCGAGTTCTTCGACGTATTTGAACTGCCATAGAGTGGCTTCGTCGACGGACTCGCGGATCGCCTTCTGTTGCTCGGGCTTCTGCTTTTGATAGAACTGTTCGCTGATCAGCACGTAGGCCGAGTTGTAGATATGGCCGGTCAGCGCCAGGTATTTCTGCGCTTCGTAGAACTTCGCGTCATAAATGTTCTGCAGCGGGTTTTCCTGACCGTCGACGACACCCTGGCGCAGCGCGTTGTACAGTTCGGCAAAAGGCATCGGCGTCGGCAGCGCGCCCAGGGCGCGGAAGGTTTCGACCTGCGCGATGCTCTCGGGTGTACGCAGCTTGAGCCCTTTCACATCGTCTACGGTGTTGATCGGACGCTTGTTGTTGGTGACGTGGCGATAACCGTTCTCGACGATGCCAAGCATTCTCAGCCCTTTTGCCGGCAATGACGAAGCGATCTTCTGAATCACGGGAGAATGCTGAAACTTCTGGATGTGCTCACGGTCGCGGAACAGGAAAGGCGCTTCAAGCAGTGAGAACTTGGGTTCATAGATATTGACAATGCCTGACACCGCCATCTCGAGCGAGCCGAGGGTCAAGGCTTCCTGCGTGGTCCGCTCGTTCCCCAACTGCGCCGAGGCATAGGCCTGCACCTTGTATTCGCCAGGACGCTTCTTCTCGAGAATCTGGCCGAAGCGTTCCATCGCCTGGGTCATGCTGTGGGTCGGGCCATGATCGATGGCGATCTTGATGACGGTCTGAGCCCACAGAGCCGGTGAGATTGCGAAAGCAGCGAGCGTTAAAACGGAAAGTAATTTACGCATAGCGATTTCCTCCAATAAAAGTGAAAACTTCTTGACGTTCAGAACAACAGACCAGGCAACCACATCGACAGCCACGGGACATACGTCACCACAAAAAGTACGAAGACAAGCGGTATCAGAAACGGTAAAACAGCACGCATGACCCCATCAAGCGGGATTTTGGCCACGTGCGCGACGACAAAGAGACTCATGCCCACCGGCGGCGTCGCTACTCCGATCATCAGATTGAGGACGATGATCACGCCGAAATGCACCGGGTCTATGCCCAGAGACAGGATCAGCGGCAGCAGGATAGGGGTCATCAGGATCAGGATCGCACCCGCTTCGACCAGGCAACCGGCGATCAAGAGGCCGATATTGATCATCAATAGCACAACCCACGGTTCGGTTGATATCGCCGTCAGTGCGGCGACGAAGGTCGGCCCCGCCTGTTCCACCGTCATCAGCCAGGAGACGCCTGACACCGTGGCGATCATGAACATCACGATCGACGAGGTGACCATCGATTCGATGACGATCAGTGGCACATCCTTCCAGTTGATCACCCGATAGGCGTACATGCTGATGAGAAAGGCGTATACGGCAGCCACGGCGGCGGCTTCGGTGGGGGTGAAGATACCGCCGAGGATGCCGCCGACGATGATCCCCGGAGTGATCAGCGCCAGGATCGATTCGCGAAAGCTCGACCAGACCTCCAGCAGTGTCGCCCGGCGCTCGCGCGGATAACCCTCGCGCTTGGCCGTCATGCCGATGAAGGCCATCATTGCCAGACCGATGGCGATGCCGGGCAACAAGCCGGCGGCGAAAAGCTTGCCGACCGAGACTTCGGCCATCGCCCCATAGATCACGAAGGGAATCGACGGCGGAATGATCGGACCGATCACCGACGCCGCGGCGCTCACGGCCGCCGCCATTTCCGCCCGGTAGCCCTGCTCGCGCATGGCGCGGATCATTATGTTGCCGAGGCCGCCGGCGTCGGCAACCGCCGAACCGGAGATGCCGGCGAAGACCATGTTGGCGCCGACGTTGGCGTGCGCGAGGCCGCCGGGTAAATGCCCGACCAGCCGGCGGATGAAGAGGAAAAGCCGGTCGGTGATGCCGCCGGCATTCATCAAGTTGGCGGTCAGGATGTAGAGCGGAATCGAGGCCAGCACAAAAGAATCCGTGCCGGCGATCATGCGCTGGAACACGGTCATTAGCGGGAAGGGGCTGATCCACGCCATCACCACCGAGGCGGCAATGCCCAGGCCGATGGCCATCGGCACGGACAGGGCGACCAGGGCAAAGAAAATAATCGCGATGGTTACGGTCATCATGACTGGAAGAACTCCTCAGGGGCAAGGGCATGGCTGATGCCGTGCAGGACGATCAGCGCACCGGAGATCGCCAAGGGGATATACAACCATGACTGTGACCAGCCGAGCGTGGGAAACGACGAGTGCCATACCCTGACAGTAAGCTGGATGCCATACCACAGCATCAGGGCGCCGAAGCCGGCACAGAGCAAATACACCACGCGGTAAACCCGCAGTCGCCAGACGACCGGAAGGCAATCGCGAAAATTGAAGATGGCGACGTGTGCCTGCCGATAGACGCCGATCGCGCAGGCCAGCAGGATGGTCCACACAAAGGCCAGTCGCGCGAGTTCGACCGATTCGACGATCGGGTAATGGAACACAAAGCGCGTCAATACCGCGAAGAAAATGATCCCAACGAAAACCAACGTAAAAGGCAGCAGGATGAGTTCGGTCGCGTGGTTGAAGGTACGCGACAGCCGGGCCAGGCGGCTTCCATTGGCTTGGGTAGCGCTGTTCATGGCAGGGTCCTGGCAGGTGCCCGAACGCAAATGACTCTAGCCGTAAAAGCCGCGCGAGCCGTCGAGAAAAACAGTTTGTGCATTGAGCATTTCCCTCCAAAGAAATAAAAGCCTTGTGCCTTCAACGAAAGTTGGTTCCACCCATCGGCCTGGCCCGGCGCACTCAATTCACCAGCAGGTTCGGCAACCACAGGATGATGCCAGGAGCGAATGAAATGAACAGCAGCGTCGCCATGAGCGGGATGAAGTACGGCGCGAGATCCTTGAGCAGCGCCGGGATCGACACGCCGGTCATGCTGTTGATCAGAAACAGCGACAGGCCGAGTGGTGGCGTCAGGAGCCCGATCATCAGGTTGAAAACGATGACGATGCCCAGATGCACCGGATTGATTCCGGCGGCGAGGCACGCCGGCATGACGATCGGCATCAGCAGCAGCGTCGCCGTCGTGCTGTCGAGAAACATTCCGGCGATCAGGAAAATCACGTTGATGATGATGATCAGCATCACCCAGCCGCCGTTGAAGCCTTCCATCAACCCGCCGAACTGCGCCGCTGCCTGTTCAATCGTCAGGATCCAGCCCATTAGCGAAGCCGAGGCGATGATGATGCAGATCGACGCCGTCTGCTGTAGCGTCACGATTCCGGCGGCAAGGAACTGGCGGAAATCAAGTTCGCGATAGATCACAGCGCCGACGAAGACCATATAGATCACCGTGACGCCGGCGCATTCGGTCGGCGTGAATACGCCCGAGACCATACCGATGATCAGGATGACCGGAGCGAGCAGCGCCGGCAAGCCGGAGAGGAGCGAGTCGGTAAACTCCTTGCGCTCGAACTTCGCGGTCCGCCGTGGGTAACCGCGCTTGATCGAGAGATAGGCGGTCAGGATCATCATCGCGACAGCGGCGAAAAGGGCGGGAACGATGCCGGAAATGAGCAGCTTGATGATCGACGTCCCGGTCGCCGCACCGAAAATGACGAGCGGGATGCTGGGCGGAAAGATTGGCCCTAGCGTTGCCGCCGAGGCTGTGACCGCCGCGGCGAAAGGAACGGGGAAACCCTTGTCCTTCATTTCACTGATCGTGATCCGGCCGAGGCCGCCGATATCGGCCAAGGCGGCGCCTGACATGCCAGCGAAGATCAGGCTGGCGAAGATCGTCACCTGGCCGAGGCCGCCGTGCAGCTTGCCGACGCAGATGTCGGCGAAATTGAAGATGCGTTTGCTGATGCCGGCCGAGGTCATCAGGTTGCCGGCGAAAATGAAGACCGGAATCGCCAGCAGCGGGAACGAATCAAGCGCGTAATGAAAGCGCTGAGCAATCACTTCGACCGGGATGCCGTGGACGAGAATGTAGAGCACCGTCGGAATCGACATGGCGACCATGACCGGGAAGCCGATCAGGA